>JAFGWW010000152.1 GCA_016936955.1 Planctomycetota bacterium
AGGAGGGGGGAGCTGCGGAGGTTCTGGACCGGGAGGGAGGGTTGATAGCATGGCGCGTGGACATGGACGATAACTGGCGCGTCCCGGTTGAACTGAAGCGGGTGTCACCGTGGTTGATCTCGGCCACCATCGCGGCCGAGGATAAACGGTTCATGACCCACGGTGGCGTGGACCTGATGGCGGCATGCAGGGCGGCGGCGCAGAACATCCGCTACGGGCGGCGCATCTCCGGAGCATCCACCATTACCATGCAGTCAATCCGCCTGCTCCTTCCCAGAGAGCGGACGTGGAGCACGAAGGCGAGCGAATCGTTCCGGGCGTTGCAGATTGAAAGACAACGGGGCAAGGAGGATATCCTCCAACTCTACCTCAACCTCGCCCCCTATGGCGGCAACGTGATCGGGGCGGAAGCGGCGGCGCGGCATTACTTCGGCAAATCTGCTTTCGAGCTTACGCTGGGCGAAGCGTCTTTGCTGGCCGGAATTCCGCAGAGCCCCGCAAGGTTCAACCCGCGAAAACATCTTGACGAGGCGATGAAGCGGCGCGAATTTGTGCTTGCGCGATTGCTGGCGCTGGGCCTGGCCACTGGCGATGAGATAAGCAAAGCCAGACGCGAGCCGATTGTCATAATTCAGCAAGCAAGACAGACGCAGGCCCCGCGCTTTGTCGATTTTCTTCTGCAACACAGAAAGCAGCCGGGGGGAATAATAAATACAACAATTGATCCGCGCGCCCAGACCATCGCGCAGGACGTTATAGAAAAACACTACCGGGAGCTTCATCCTGCTGGCGTTGACGGCATGGCTACGGTGGTGATCGACGTAAACGAAGCGTCACTCGCCGCGATGGTGGGCAGCGCCAATCCTGAAGACCCGGCTTCAGGCTGCATCAACGGCGCAACCGCCCTGCGGCAGCCGGGCTCTCTTCTCAAGCCATTCATTTATGCAATCGCCTATGAATCGGGAAGGCTGACGCCTGACGCTACGGTATACGATGTGCCGTCTGCATGGAAAGGCTACCGGCCGGAAAATATGGACCGCGAATATATGGGGCCCATCCCGGCCGCCGAAGCGCTGCGCCTCTCCCGCAATATTCCGGCCGTGCGTCTGCTGGAGACCATCGGGGAAGATGCGCTGTCGCTTAGAATAAATTCCATGGGGCTGCGAACTGCCGCGAATACCGGCCGCTATGGCCTCTCCCTTGCATTGGGCACGGCCGAGATGCGGCTTGTGGATCTCGCCAACGCTTACGCCACTCTTGCGCGCATGGGAAGTTATGTTCCGCTTCGTGTTTCGAAAGGAGATACGCTGGAGAAAGGAAAAAAAATCTTCTCGCCTTCATCGACATGGCTGACCCTGCGCTCGCTCGGCATGAAAGATAAGGGCGCTGCTTGTCAAGTTGTATGGAAAACCGGCACGAGCTGGAACCAGCGCGACGCATGGGCGATCGTGATTACTCCACGCCGCGTCGCGGCGGTCTGGTGCGGCTGCCTCTCCGGCATAGGGAACTCGAAATTGACCGGGGCGGAGGCGGCCTTGCCAATCGCATTGGAAATCATGGGGAGCCTTGAAGGACCATCAGGCAAGCCATGGCTGCGGCCGGATGGAGTAAGGACACGTAAAGTATGCGCCATATCAGGCGAGCCAGCCGGGTTTGCGTGCAGTCACACCATTGACGGAGAATACATACCCGGCGTGAGCGATGATAGCACCTGCGGCATCCACCGCATTACCTACGTATGCGGGAAAGCAAAAGCTGAAACCAGATGGCCGCCGGAGGTCGAAGCGTTCATGGCCACAAGCCGGAGAAACCCGGAAGCAAGCGCGGCCAAGTCAAAAGGAATTGCCGTCCTCTCCCCGCGCTGCGAAGGGGAATATGTCATCTGCCCCGCCGACCAGACACTCCCCCGAGAGCTGGAACTTATTGCAGGCGGCGGGAAGGAGAAAAAGATATACTGGTATCTCGACGGCAGGCTGCTCGGCCTTTCAAACGGTGGCGAGTCTCTGCGATGGATGATGCAACCGGGCGAACACGAAGTGGTGGCGGCCGACAGCCTGGGCGAAAGCCGGTCTGTCAGGTTCAGCGTGAGACAAATGGATTGAACTGCTGTACATTTACGGGCATAAGCAAAATAAGAAAGGAATGCAGAACATGAGATTCGGATTGCTGGCGATCGCCATGACAGTATATGGGATTCCACTTATTGCGGCTGAAGCGGAAAATAATAGTCCTGCCTGCACCATTCGCACCGTGCACGTAATTGTCGCCCTATGTGACAACAAGCATCAGGGAATAGTTCCTGTGCCGGCAAAACTGGGGAATGGCCAGGATCCGGCAAACAACCTTTACTGGGGGGCCCTTTACGGGGTAAAGACCTTTTTTACCAAATCACCTGAGTGGACTCGAATAAACGTAGAAGAAAATGCGAAAGCAAATCCCGCCATTCTTGATCGCGTTGTGTTTTACCAAAAATCAACCCATACCTATCTCGTGGCCGAAGCCTACGATGGAGCCAAGATGAAAGAGGCTATCGAAGCGTTCCTGTATCCCGGCGCATCTACTCTTGAATTGAACGGCAACCTACGCCTTAAGCTTGGTCGGGATGCCGACCTTCGAGCATTTGTCGGGCATGACGGATTGATGGAGATCAATCTGCCTAAAAGGATAAAGCCAGAGGGATTAAAAAACACACCGGCTATCGTTCTTGCCTGCTTGAGCAGAAAATACTTTGAGCCTTATTTTGAATCAGCCGGGTTGTGGAATCTACTCACGACCAAAGGGCTGATGGCTCCGGAAGCCTACACCCTGGAAGCTGCTGTATCTGCGTGGGCGGAGAACAGGAGCGTCAGAGAAATCCGCAGCGCGGGCTCAAAAGCATATGCAAAATACCAGAAGATTAAAATCTCTGCGGCCGAGAACCTTTTTACGGGATCGGAACCGCCCGCAACATCAAATTAAGCGCAACCATTATCCGAACGCTTTTTCGAGCATGTAGTAGACCTCGTTTGTGCGCAGATCTTTTTTGACGCCGGAGACGGTGGCGGATTCGTCAATTGTCAGGCATTCGATTCCTGAAATTTCGGCGAAGTCTTCGAGGTGCTCTTTTGTCAGCGCCATGCTGAAACCGGAGTGATGGGCGCCGCCTGCCAGTATCCATGAAGCTGCTGCTATCTTGAGTTCGGGGACGGGATCCCACAACACGCGGGCGACCGGAAGCTTCGGCAGTTTTGATTTAGGCTTCATTACCCGGCAGGGATTTATTATCATCCTGAAGCGGTTTCCCATATCTATTATGGAGGCGTTCACTCCCTTGCCTTCCGGCGTTCGGAAGACGAGACGTGCGGGGTCCGCCTTGCCGCCGATGCCAAGAGGATGCACTTCAAGAGACGGCCGACCCTCAGCGATGGAGGGGCAAACCTCGAGCATGTGCGCGCCAAGGACTCGCATGCCTGCGGGGTCGAGGTGATAGGTGTAATCCTCCATAAAACTCGTCCCACCTGCGAGTCCAGCCGACATCACCTTCATGGCCCGCACAAGAGCCGCGGTTTTCCAGTCTCCTTCCGCGCCGAAGCCGTAACCTTCTGCCATCAGCCGCTGGGTGGGGAGGCCGGGGAGTTGGGTCATGCCGTGAAGGTTTTCAAAAGTATTTGTAAAAGCGCTGAAGCCGCCATCGCGCAGGAACTCGCGCATGCCAGCTTCGATCCTTGCGGCATCACGAACCGAGCTACTCGCCCTGACATCAGGTTCCATTTCATAATTCGCGCAGTATTCATCAATTAGCTCGTCGACCCGCGCGTCACTCACTCCGTCGATAAACCCGACAAGATCGCCCACACCATATCCGTTTACCGAGTATCCGAAAACTTTCTGGGCCTCAACCTTATCCCCTTCCGTGACGGCAACCTCGCGCATGTTGTCGCCGAAGCGGGCAACCTTCATGCCCTGCATGTCGCGCCACGCACAAGCCGCGCGCGCCCATACATCAAGACTTTCCAAAACACTTTCGTCCTGCCAGTGCCCCACAACAACCTTGCGGCTTTTGCGCAGCCTGCTGCAGATAAACCCGAACTCGCGCCCGCCGTGGGCGGACTGGTTAAGATTCATAAAGTCCATATCAATCGTGTTCCACGGGATATCGCGGTTGAACTGGGTGTGCAAATGAACAAAAGGCTTGCGAAGCAGATTCAATCCGGCGATCCACATTTTCGCCGGGCTGAACGTATGCATCCATGTAATAAGGCCAACGCAGGCTTCGGAATTATTCGCTTCGGTGCAAAGGCGGGTAATTTCGTCCGGCGTAGTCAGGACGGGCTTGAAAACAACCCGGCACGGGATCTGCCTTCCGCCGTCAAGATGCGCGGCGATGCGCTCTGAATCCTCGGCAACCTGCCGGAGTACTTCCTCGCCGTAAAGGTGCTGGCTCCCGGTTACGAACCACACTTCGAATTTGTCGAGCTCTATCATTTCATGCCTTTCGGATTTATTGGCCGTAGTATGCGGACTTGCCATGCTTCCGCAGAAAATGTTTATCAAGAAGGGCATCGGGAATCGGCGTAAGCCTTCCCCCGAGACTTGCGCACTTGAGTGCCATCTCCGCCACCTGTTCGAGTATTACCGCAGTCTCCACCGACCCGCCCGGACTTTCTCCCCACGTAAAAGGGCCGTGGTTCGCAACAAGTACAGCCGGAACCTCTCCGTAATCTATGGAGCTGAAAGTTTGCACGATAGCCTTGCCGGTATTGAGTTCGTACTCGCCCTCGACATCGGATTTTGCCATGACTTTTGTTACCGGGATCTCGCCGTAAAAATAATCCGCATGGGTCGTGCCGAGGCAGGGAATGGGCTTGCACGCCTGCGCCCAGACCGTCGCGTTTGTTGAATGGGTATGGCAGACGCCGCCAATCTCCGCGAAGTTACGGTAAAGCTCGAGATGGGTTGGCGTATCGGAAGACGGCTTCAATGCGCCCTCCACTACTTTCCCGTCAAGATCAACAAGGACAATATCAGCGGGCTTCAGTTTGTCATAAGCGACCCCACTGGGCTTGATCGCCACAAGCTCCTTGCTGCGGTCAATGCCGCTCACGTTTCCCCAACTATATATGACCAGCCGCTGTCGCTGTAACTCAATATTGGCCTGGCAGACTTCCGCTTTCAGATCCTCAAGCACAATTCTCTCCCCGCGACATTTCCCGTATGTCAATCAGCTCTTTCATGATAGATGAAAGATCGTCCGCAGTTCCCGCCACGCCGAAAGCGTCGTGGAGCTGCATGTAAAGCCGGAACAGTTTTGCGTAAACATCAACATTCCTGGCGATTGGCTTATACGACACTTCCTTTACGCCGGTCATTGCCTCTTGAGCGGAAGCGAAGTCCTCATACCCTCCCCTCTCCTTTCCGGCAACCACCGCGGCAGCTATCGCGGAGCCGAGGGCGCAGGTCTGGGAGGAGCGGGAAATTTTTATTTCGCGGTTGGTAACGTCGGCATAGATCTGCATTACCATCCTGCTCTTTTCGGCGATGCCACCGCAGGCGACAATCTCATCGATCTTCACGCCGTATTGCTCGATGCGATTGATAATGGCCAGAGCGCCGAAGGCGGTAGCCTCCACCAGAGCGCGGTAAATCTCCTCCCCTTTGGTGTGCAGGGTCTGGCCTATAATAAGGCCGGTGAGGCGGGGATCGACAAGCACTGTCCTGTTGCCGTTATTCCAGTCGAGAGCCAGTAGGCCGGACTGCCCCGGTTTAAGCTTCTCGGCTTTTTGCGTCAACGCTTCATGAGAGCCCTCATCTTCACCCCCGGGCTTTATGCAATTTACAAACCAGTTGAAAATATCACCGACTGCAGACTGCCCTGCTTCGATGGCGAAGTAACCGGGAAGTACGGAACCATCAACAATGCCGCATACTCCGGGGATGTCGGCGAGGGGGCGTGCGGAATCGGCAACCATGATGTCACAGGTGCTCGTGCCCATAACCTTTACCATTCTGCCGGGAGCAACGCCCGCGCCGATAGCACCGAGATGGCAA
>JAFGWW010000153.1 GCA_016936955.1 Planctomycetota bacterium
GCCATTGGGATTGGTGCCGAGACCAAAAACGGGGCGGATGACAGTGTTGCCATTGGCCGAATCGCAAAATGTACCAAGAACACCTATGGGCAGATCGCCATAGGCTCGGGGGCCGAAGCTTACGGTTTTGAATCGGTCCAGATCGGTTACGGACGGAATACCGCCAACACCTCGATCCAGTTCCATGACTGGCAGCTAATCAACAGCCAGGGGAAGATTCCGAATGAGCGCATGACGGGAGTCACCCAGAACGTCACGTTGGCGGATGGAACCGTCCTTGTCATTCAAAACGGACTTATTACAAGCATCCAATAGGAGAACCACCATGAAGAAATTACTCGCCGTACTCGCCCTCGTTCTTGTTGCCGGAGCCAGCTTTGCGCAGACCAGTACCAATGCCATTGTCTTTACCAACCAGACGCTCACGATTGAGCCTCGGTTTCTCGATGTAGACTCCCTTGAGTTTGGCGATACGCAAGTGAATGGCGAAATGGCCAAGATGTGGACGATTTCCGCCACCTTCATGCTACCGTATAACTATGTTTACACCCTCGGCGGTCATGAATGCCTGATCCAGAGTTTCCGATGTATCATCACCATCACCGCAACGGAGGCCGAATTGCAGGCTGCTGTCGGTGACAAATACGATGCTGTAAAGTTCGCCGTGACAAACGGGTTGTACCAGCCTTCGGGGGAGGTCAAGGCAAGCCTGCTATCCGTTGTTGCTGCCAAGCTCTCGCAACCGCAGTAAGCGCGTTCTCTTTCCTCCGCAACCACCATGAAAGGGAGCTGCCGTGCCAGATGAACACCAACGTCCTTCCGAACAAGAGATTGAACTTGGAAGGGCAATCCTGGCGGCGCTAAGTGCGGACGGGTGTACCTCCTGCTCGTTAAGTCATGACGAGCGCGGGATGATCCACGCGATGCACGAAGCCAAGGTGGCCGAAAACGCCGACCACGAAACCTACATCATCCTTTTTCGCATCGGCGGCAACGTCAGGAATCTGACCAGGAAATTCACCACGACGATTGTCTGGGTAATCGTTATTGGGGCCGTTTCCGCAATCCTGGCGGCGTTTGGCCATAGCCCTATCTCCCTCATCAAGAATCTGTTCAAACTGTAAGCAAGGAGCATGGTTATGATAATCGATCCTTTAGGTTATGAAGCATGGCTGAGCGCCAAGGTGTGCGAGCTGTCCTATCTGGATTTCAGCAGCCGGGCATTCATGGACGGCATGACGGCGCTCGGCTTTTCTACAATCCAGACCGTGGACAATGCAGGAGTCCAGGCATTGGCCGCCGTCAATGAGCGTATTGTGATTGTCTGCTTTCGCGGAACGGATTCCCTTGCCGATTGGATGGCCGATGCGACGGCGGAAAAAACGACCTTTGTGAATAGAAAATTGCAGGTTCATACGGGTTTTATCCGAACCCTCATGGTGGTGGAGCGCGACATAAACGAGTTCATCCGGCGGGAATACAAGAGCAGTAAGCAGCTGATAATCACGGGGCATTCGCTGGGGGCGGCCATGGCGGTACTCTACGCTATGCGGTGGTGGCAGGATTTGATTGGAGCGGTTATCACGTTTGGCTGTCCTCGGGTCGGCAATCAGGCCTTTGCGGACAAGTTCAACCGTGTTCACGGCGGTCATTCCTTGCGGTTCGTGAACAATAACGATGTTGTGACCCGTGTACCCTTCAAGTGGATGGACTTTTCCCATGTGTTCCACCAGACATATTTCGACCGCAAAGGTAACATCCATGCAAGTTACAGAAGGTGGAAGGCCTGGAAGTTTTTCGACTCCGTCCTCGGGTATTTCCGGGTCCTGAGACAGCTCAAGATCGGCGACGGAATCCGGGATCACTCCATTCACGACTATCGACGGTTGATCGAAAAGAACCAGCGAACGCAGCACGGGTAGCATGACCGACGATCTGCAAGTCCCGCAAGAGATTCTGGACGATGCCCATGTCATCACCTTGCCGAACGGCAGGCAGGTCGTCGAATTTCCGAACACCCTCCACAACAAGGTGTGGAGGATGAACAACCTCTATTACATTAAGGACAAGGAATCCCGGCGCGTTTTGTTTAAATGCAACTGGGCGCAGGAGGAGATGCTGAGGAACAGGCACGACTTCAACCTTGTCCTGAAGGCCCGCCAGCTGGGGTGTACGACTTTCTGGGTGCTCTACATGGAGGACGAGGCCATTTGGACCAGCAACATGCGTTGTGTCCTCATCGCCCACGACAAGGACAGCGGGCAGGAAATCCTGGAGGACAAGGTAAAGTATGCCTGGGACAATCTGCCGCGATGGTGCAAGGAGCGGATGTTGCCGTTCCTGTATGGCGGCAGCTTTACATCCAGCACCGACACGAAGGACCGGCTGCGCTTCTCGAACAACTCGTTTGTCCGGGTGACGCTTTCCTCCCGGTCGGGCACCTGCAACATACTCCATATTTCGGAGTTCGGTAAAATCTGTGCCAAGTACCCGGACAAGGCCAAGGAAATCGTCACGGGCGCATTGGAATCGGTGGCCGCCGGGCAGACGGTCATCATCGAATCCACCGCCGAGGGGCAGAGCGGCTATTTCTTCCAATATTCCATGAAGGCCATCGAATTGGTCGAGCGGGAAGCTGAGCTGACCCGGATGGACTGGAAGCTCTTCTTTTTCCCGTGGTGGCGGGAGCCGGGCTACATGCTCACGCTGGACGAGGCCAGGGTGACGGTCATTCCAAAGTATCTGGATGAGTATTTCGACAAGCTCAAGGCTGAGCATGGCATCGAGCTGCTGCCGGAGCAAAAGGCGTGGTACGTCAAGAAGCTCGAAAAGATGCAGACCGGCGAGGATGAAAGCGGGTCCGGCGACTGGGACGACATGAAGCGCGAATATCCGTCCTATCCCCGCGAGGCGTTCGAGCAGTCCGTCAAGGGAGCCTATTACAACACACAGTTTACCCGTATCCACAAGGAGTGCCGCATCGGCAGTTTCCCGTACCGGTCCGGCTATCTGGTCGATACCTGGTGGGATATCGGGGTGGGTGACCACAACAGCATTTGGTTTACCCAGACCATCGGCAACGCCGTCAATGTTGTTGATTTCTACCAGAACAGTGGCGAGGGGCTTCAGCACTATGTCCAGAAGCTTCAGGAACTACGGCAGGAGCACGGCTACATCTATGGCCGCATGGTGGCCCCGCACGACATCATGGTACGGGAATGGTCGAATAATGCCCAAACCCGCTATGAAACGGCCCGGAAGCTGGGCATTCAATTCGAGATTGCACCAAAGCTCAGCCTGGAGGAAGGCATTGACGCCGTGCGCCGAATCCTGGGCGTGTGCCGCTTCGACGAAGCCCATACCGACGAGGGCGTCAAGGCGTTGAAAGCGTACCGCAAGGAATGGGACAAGTCCGCAGGCGTATGGAAGAACCGGCCATTGCATAACTGGGCGTCCCATCCTGCTGACGCATTCAGGACACTGGCCGTGGCCCACCGCTTTGATGTTCAGAGCGTGGTTCCGCAATCGGTAATCGACACCATGTTGGAGGTCGGGGCAGGGGCGTGGAGCTGATGGCGCTGTGCAGCATTTGCAAACAGGAGTGACCGCAGGCATCCGAGACCATCAACGGCCTGCCGCTTTGCCAAATGTGCATTGACGCCATGCTGTCGCCCAAGGGAGCTAAAACCTATGATGATAAGCGAAAACGACGCCGATAACGTCCGGGCATTAATCCGGGACTTCAATACCCGGATGATGGAGCTGGGTTGCGACTCCGTGCAGGTGGTGGCGACGGCCCACTACGAAGGGGACCTGTGGGCTCACTTCTTCATGGGTAAGGGGAACCTTTACGCCCGGCATGGCGCAGTCCGCCATTGGCTGAACAATCAGGATGAAATGTCACTGGCAAACGAGATTTCCAAAATGGTCGATATGGGAGGGGGATATTGGGATGAATAGCTGGAAACAATTGCGCCTGGAGGCCGGTTTCGCGACGCAACGCGAAGCCGCCGAATACCTTGAAGTGTCCGA
>JAFGWW010000154.1 GCA_016936955.1 Planctomycetota bacterium
CGGCCAGCGCGCTCATGCCTACCCCGCCGATGCCCATGAAATGAATTTTCTTACAGTACACTTCCGAACGAGACGACATCCTACTCTTTCCCGATAAGTTTCAATATGGATTCAGCAATATCTCCGCCAGCCTTCGGCATGGCAACAGTTTTGATCTTTTCTGACATCTCAGCAAGCTTGCTTGGGGTATCAAGCAACTCAAGAACCTCATCCGCAAGCCTGTCGCTGTCCAGCGTATCCTGACTCAGCACCACCGCCCCACCGCTACGGGCAACCGATTCCGCGTTAAAGCGTTGATGATCGTCCATGGCGCTTGGTAAAGGGACAAAAACGCATGGTACCCCGGCGAGTGAAAGCTCGGCAATGCTCATCGCTCCGGCCCGGGTAATCGCAATCTTCGCACGGCTTATCAACTCAAGCAGCCTGTCGGTAAAACCGAAAACCTCAGCATCAACTCCAGCCGCCGCATACTCGACCCTTACCTTCTCCTCGTTCGCCGCGCCAGCCACATGGATTACAGGACAGCCGGTTTTTCTGCTTATTATAACCGCACTCTTTACAGAGATATCATTCAGCCTCTGCGCCCCCTGACTTCCGCCGACAATCAGGAGCGCATCCTTTTTACGGCTTTCGCCTTCCCCTTCGCCAAACATATCCAAAGCTTCTTTACGCAAGGGTGAGCCTGAAAACTTTATCTCTGCCGGAGAATTAAAATATTTCCGCGCCTCGTCAAACTGCAGGTGTATCTCCCGCGCCCAACCCGAGAGCATCCGGTTCACCCTGCCGGGCACGGTATTCTGCTCGAGGATCACCAACGGCACCTTCAAAAATCTCGCCGCCAACCCCGGAGCCGCCGCGGCGAACCCTCCGAGCGCGACGACCACATCGGGCCTGAATCGGCGGATAAGCATCGCGCTCTGCCATATTGCAATCCCGAATCGCGGCAGGTTCAGCGGCGCCTTGATGCTCAAAGGAGAGCCGCGGCCAGCCGATATGATTTCCAGCTTGTAGCCTGTAGGCCCTACAATATCTTTATCAAGGCCATGATTCGTACCGACAAATATTATCTCGGCCGCCGGATCCTTCGATTCAAGCTCCTGCGCCAGAGCAAGCCCGGGGAACAGATGCCCCCCCGTTCCGCCACCGGCAAAGAGATATTTCATCACGCAGCCTCCGCCGCGAATTCTTCTTCATCACTAAACGCGATCGCTTCCGCAACCTTCGCGCCCTTGGCTCTCGTTACGCTTACCAGCAACCCCGTAGCCGCGAGCGCCACGCACAATCCGCTGCCGCCAAAACTAACAAAGGGAAGACTGATACCCTTGGGCGGAATCGAGGCGGTGACGACAGCCATATTGAAAGCGGCCTGCAGACCAATCATGGAGACGATGCCGAAAGCAAGAAGCGAACCGAAGCGATCCTGTGCATGGCTCGATATTTTGAATCCGAGATAAACAAAGTATACGAAGAGGCATACAATCGACAGCGTTCCGGCAAGGCCAAGCTCCTGCCCCGCAATAGCCATGATAAAGTCGGTGTGCGCGTCGGGAAGATAATAAAGCTTTGCTGTTCCCTGACCAAGCCCCTCACCGGTAAGCCCGCCGCTACCGAGCGCAACCTTGCTCATCCACGGCTGCCATCCCGCGCCGGAGTTCGATCCACTCAGCCATGCGGCCACGCGTTCGTTGATGTGATTGAACCGGGTAATGCCGTAAAAAACGACCGGGGGTACGCCCGCAACAATCATTATCCCGATATGCCAGAACTTCGCCCCGCCAGCAATAAGCATTCCCAGCAGAACGGTTGAGATCAACGCCGCCGTTCCGAAATCAGGTTCGATAACGATCAATCCCGCCGCAATCCCGATCACGCCAATCACCGGCACCACGTTTTTCCAGAAGCCAAGCTTACCGTCTCTGGAACGCGCAAGAAGAGCGGCCACTACAATCACGAGTCCGACCTTGGCAAGTTCGGAAGGCTGCATATTGAACCCACCGAACCGGAGCCAGCGGTAAGCGCCGCGAACCTTGGTGCCAACCCCGGGGGTACGTACTGCAACAAGGAGCGAAAGGGTAAGGAGGAATGCTGGTATCCACCAACGCTCGAGACGCCGGTAATTTATCCTGCTTGCAATCATGAACCCGACCACACCAACGGCAAGCCACTGAAGCTGGTTCGCCAGATACTTCATCTCCCACCCGAAATGATACGCCCTAACCGAGCTTGCCGAATAGACAAGCACCACGCCAAAGGCGACAAGCGTTGCGACAACGCCAATAAGCTGCTCACGGCATGAATCAAGAACCGCGAGATCCTTGCATTGAGGGTCGAAATGTCTGTTTTCTTCCATCGCAATATCCATAATCAGTGCATCTTCAGCGTAGCGAGTGCGAGCGTCGCAAGAATGGCCCCGGTAATCCACAACCGGATAACCACCTTATTCTCATGCCAGCCGGAAAATTCCAGATGATGATGAAAAGGCGCGCATTTGAAGACCCGGCGCTTTGTATACTTATAAGAGAAAACCTGAATAATCACGCTCAAGGCTTCGACCACAAAAACACCGCCCGCCACAACCAGGACAAGCTCCTGCTTTATCGCAAGGGCAATAAACGCAATGCCAGCCCCGAGCGCAAGGCTCCCGGTGTCCCCCATAAAGACCTGCGCCGGATGAGCGTTGAACCACAAAAAGCCCATGACCGCGCCGGTCATTACGGCGCACATGATCGCAAGCTCCCCGCCGTCGGTTACGCACGGAATGCGGAAGAACTCGCAGATCTTCGCATTGCCCACAACATAGGAGAGCACTGCGTATGTTACGCACACCATAATAGTGCAGCCAGAAGCCAGACCATCCAGACCGTCCGTAAGATTTACCGCATTCGAGCAACCGACAATGACAATGACAAAGAGGAAATAGTAAAGCAAACCAAGGTCGGGGTTGACGTCACTCCATTTGGTAAAGGGAATTAGCATGCGCGTCGTGATGGACGGGTCGTACTGGGTGGAGAATACCGCAGCGCCAATTGCGGCAAGAACGAATTGAACAACCAGCTTCTGCTTCTTGCTCAACCCCTGCTTGCCAAGACCGCGCAGCTTGAAATAATCGTCCACCATCCCGAGAAGGCCGAAGGCCAACATAAAGCCGATGCAGGACAGCACCACCACATTCCACTTCTTTACAGGCCGGATAATTCCCGGGAAAGAGAGACTGATCAATTCGCGATTGAGCGAAACAAGATTGCGCGTAAGGAGTATCTTCTGCTCTCGGTTTGCAATCCGCTCCACTTCCGGAGTCAGATGAATACCGGAG
>JAFGWW010000155.1 GCA_016936955.1 Planctomycetota bacterium
GGCAAGCGGCGTAAAAAACACCTTAAGCATGGCAAGGAAGACTCCAACAAGATAACCGCGATTGTCGGTCTCTTTGTCCTCATCATTGCTGCAATCGGAATCATCTGGGTGATCGCTCAGGGGCAGAACCAGAATCAGTTACCTCCGCAGAGGGTTCAGCCGCCAGCGGCCTTGGCCGAGCAGCTCCGGAAGCAGCCGCCTCCCGCTCCGAAAGCGACTCCGCAGAAACCGAAGACTGCGCCTGCCCAGACTCCCGCGCCGACAAAGCAGCCCGCACCGAATACGGATGCAGCCAATCCCGCCCCGACAACCGCGCCTGAGCCCGTAGCCGAACCTGTTGTTGCGCCGGAGCCGGAACCCGAGAAGAAAACACAGCCGGGCACTGACCTTGGCGACCCGAATGATGCCCCGCCCAAACGTCTTCCTTTCGGGATGACCCTTGAGGATATCATGGGCGGCGACGAGACCCCGGCAGCCGGGGAGAAGAAGGAAGATGCTACCGAGGATAAGAAAGAGTAGAAGGATTAGAACACTAAGGGGTATGTTTTCCCCTGTTCTTGCTTCTGATAATTGTATTGCCCAGATTGATACACCAAGCCCGTTTTATACGGGCTTTTTTTATTGTTAGTACAAAGATTACGAAAAAACATTCAAACTGTTTGACCTAGGGAAAGGAGTGTTTTATATTTAAATCGATAACGTTACCAAAAGGTTGTGGCGGACTTTCGCCTGCCCCCTTATTTTTCGACTGCTTTACATATTGATCAGGAGTGCTGCAATGTCATTTGAAGTAAAAAAAGGGACGAATATATCGCATTGGCTCAGCCAGACCGATGCCCGTGGTGATCTGCGCAAAAGCCGCTTTACCAGGGATGATGCGATGATGCTTGCCGACATGGGGCTTGACCATCTTCGCCTGCCGATTGATGAGGTGCAGATGTGGGACAAGGAGGGTAAGAAAGAGGCTGAGGCATGGGATTTGTTGAATCAGGGGTTGGACTGGTGCCGCGAAGGCGAGATGAAGGCGGTTGTGGATCTCCACATTCTGCGCAGCCATTTTTTCAACGACGACATAAAGCCCCTTTTTGATGATCCGGCCGAGGGGGAGAAATTCGGCCAGCTATGGCGCGAGCTTTCCGGAGAGCTTTCCGGCCGCTCCAACGAATGGGTCGGCTACGAACTCCTGAACGAGGCGGTTGCCGACGACCCCGAAGACTGGAACCGCGTATTGCAGATTCCCTACAAGGTAATCAGGGAGCTGGAGCCGGAACGGAATATCGCCATCGGTTCTAACCGCTGGTGCCAGGCCGAGACTTACGTCGACCTCAAAGTTCCGGAGAACGACAAGAATATTACCCTTGTCTTCCACTACTACAATCCAATGTTCATAACTCATTACCGCGCGTACTGGTGCTGGTTTGGCAAGGATTACGACGGACCGATCAATTATCCCGGCACCCCGATCCCCGATAATATTATTGAAATGCTCGATCCCGCGATGCGCAAGCGCGTGGAGGAGAAGAATGAGTATTTCGACCTCGACGTGATGGAGGAGCACCTCGCTCCCGCGCTGGCCATGTCCAAGCGCATGGGGCTGCCTCTCTGGTGCAACGAATTTGGCGTTATCCGCAGTACGCCGGATGATATCAGAAAGAGATGGTTGCTTGATATGAAGAGCGTTTTTGAGAAACACAATATCGGCTGGTCAGTATGGGATTTCCGTTCCGAGTTCGGCCTCTTCGACGGTTACACCGGAAAGGCCACCGCTGTTGCTGAAGCGTTGATCGGAGATAAGTGCCCCTGCGGCAGTAAATAGTTACCCTTCAGCTTGCGTAATAAATAATAAAACCCGCGCCGGTGATAGCGCGGGCTTTGTTTATGTAGCGTGTTCTTTCCGGGTCCTATTTTTCCTCAGTCTGCGGAATCTTCGCGTCGGATTTTTTGACAGCCTCTTCAGCGATCTTCTCGGGGGTGGTTTTTTTAAGGGCCTCAATAACTTCTGGCTTCAGATATTTTGCAAGGGGATGGTCGGCTTCGATCAGTCCCTTGAGAATAAGCTTTGCCATTATCCTCGCGCCCATCGGAGAGAAGTGGGAGCGATCCTCCGGCTTGCAGCTCAGTTGGACGCTTGCTTCTTCACCGAGGGTGTTGAACACTTTGCCGGAGCTTGTCAGCAGGTCGATGCAGGGGAGCTTTTCTTCCTCCGCGACCTCCTTCATCGCCTTGGCATATTTCGCGAGGCTGTAGGGGCAGACCTTTCCGTCTTTGAAGAGACGACGGTGCATGGGGGTAACGAAGATTGTGTCGGAATTTTTCTCACGAAAAGTTTTTGCGTATTGGTGGAGATATTCCTTGTAATCCCCGTCCGCATCGGTTGCTTCGGGGCGGCCCTTGTCGTGGGAGTCGTTGTGGCCGAACTGGATGAGGGCGAAATCAGCGTTTGTGGCAAGCGCCTTGTCGAGCCTGCCTTCGCTGATAAAGGTCTTGGTGCTGCGCCCCCCGGCGGCGAGGTTGACGATCTTTACCCCATCCTTGAAATACTCGCCAATGACCTGCCCCCAGCCGCAACGGTTGGGCTCGTTATAATTCTGCACCGTGGAGTCGCCAAGGATGACGATGGTTATCTCTTTATCTTCACTCATTGCTCTGCCTGTGGAAAAGGTCAAGGTAAAGGCCGCGAGTAATAATAGTAGCTTCATTTATGGACTCCGTCAAATAGCAGTGAGATGTTTCTCTTTCAGTTTGCCGCCGGCTCGAGAGATATCTGGTCGATGTATACCGGGGCCTGCAGACTTTCTCCACATCTTACGTAAAAGCCGCTGAAAAGATTGATCTTTTTCTGTTGATTGGCAAGGCAGGCGGAGAAGGGGATCTCGATTTTCTTCCATCCTTCCTTGTCTGTGTCCTTCCCTTCCGGCATGGCGATTTCCTTGGTGACTTTGCTGTCGCTCAGGTCGATGATCTTGATGCGCATGCCATTGGTGTTGCCTGCACCGGTGGAGACGTAGAAGCTCAGTATCCAGTCCGCCTTTTCGCGGTCCTGCAGGTTGATCGCGGCGCCGGAGCGCTTGGTCTGGTAAGATGCACCACCGCCATTTACCGACTTTATTGCAAGGCAGGCCGACGAATCTATCCCGCTGTCTTTCGAGCTATCCATCTTGGCCTTATCCCAACCGCTGAGATACCATCCGCTAGGCCTCTTATCCTTGAATACGCTTATTTCAGCAGCGGGCAGGAGTTTCGCCACCGTCGGGAGAAGGGGTTGGAGGGCGCGACCTTTTGCAATATACTCCTGTTCTTTCTCGCGCCAGTTCGAGTTGTATCCCTTCGCTGGGCCGTAAGTGACGCTGTCGAAATCCTTGCCGGGGGTTGTTAATTTCATGAGTTTATCAGGCTTGGCGTAGGCTAGAGCCTCGCCTTCCTGCGGCGTTTCGGGCAAGACTACGCTCTCGGAAAGCTGTACGTCGCCCTGCATGTTGGCCTTGAACTCGTCGGACATGGTTACGATGCAGTCTTTGGTTATGATACGTTTTTTCTTGATCGATTCGGCTGTTTCATGCCAGGTGTTGACCTGTAGGGGATTCTTGTTGCCTACGACGCTGCTGTTATGGAGTATAACCGTCCCCTTGGTCCAGATGCCGTCGATGCTGCTGTTGCCGCCGCGTTTGTAAGCCTTGCTTATGACGCAGTTCACAAGCACTGCGGGTTTGTCGCCGGCCCACATCCTGATGTTGCGCTGGTTACGCGAGGCGAAGCAGCCGATAAGGAGCGGATTGCGCGATTTGTCGTCCCAGCCGCCGTCGGTGTTGTCATATGATTCGCAGCCGATATACGTCAGATTATAGGAGTTACCCTCGGCGCAGAAACCATCGGCGTTCCAGTAGTGATCTTCGCCTGCATCCCAGTAGTTGTTTCTTGTGACGCAGTTGATATAGGTGATGTCGTGGTCGTACACACCATTCTCGCCGCCCATGGTATTGAAGCCCATGTGGAACGCTTCGACCGCCCATTCCTTGCCGCCCGCGTCGGCAAGGCAGTTCTCTACTTTTATATTATAGCATCCGTCGCGGAACCTGAAGCCGCGCTTTGTATAATGGACGACCTTGCAGTTTGAAATGGTAATGTCGTGGGAGCCGATCTCCGGTTTTGAGGCCCACGCGCCACCCTTGAAAGCGATGCCGTCGCGGGTTTCCTCGATGTCCAGATTGG
This sequence comes from Planctomycetota bacterium, assembly GCA_016936955.1. Taxonomy (GTDB): domain Bacteria; phylum Planctomycetota; class SZUA-567; order SZUA-567; family SZUA-567; genus JAFGWW01. The sequence goes on from JAFGWW010000155.1 coordinate 4,210, forward strand.
AGACTGTGCCGAATGAAACCTGTCCCGGTGAGGCGCAGTCCACAACATTGCGGCAGTTTTTGATCTTGAAGTTGTCGATTGCCCACCAGCTTGCTCCACAGGCGATCTCGAAAAGGGTGAACCCTTTCTCCTTGTCGTTCTTCTGCCAGGTTCCGGTTAAGACAGGAAGCTTACCGTCTTTTGCCACTCCCTTGATGGCTTTTATCTCATCCTTGCTGGTGCCCTTGTTGTCGAGCTTCAGCGGCTTTGCGGCATAATCTCCGGCTCCGACATAGAGGGTGGAGCCGGGGGTGAGCATGTCCCATGCGCGCTGGAACCCCTTCTCTTCCGCGTTGTAGGCAATAGCGTTATCCCAGTTGCTGCCGTCCTTGGCTCCTGCCCCGTCCGGGGTTATATAGAGGTCGTGCTTTGCCGCTGCCCCTCCGTCCTCTGCCGTGGCGCAGTCTGCGAAAGCAATGAACGATGTTGCGCACAAAGCGATTGCCAGGAAAAGCTTCAGCCGTTTACTCTGGGTATTCATATTCGTGTCACCTTTCTTGCATGGTTAGGAGGATATATTGTGCCCTTGCCTTTCATCTGCATGAACTGCGATTATGGAACCGAGGTTGCTCCACCGCCTCCCGGATGGCCGTTGAGGTAGTCGTCCGGATACCACGGATTAAGAAGCCTGCATTGTTCGTGCGGCGTTGTGATCCGCAAGTCTTTGCTATAATAGGCGCTGCTGCTTGAGCCGAACCCGTCCACGTGCATGTCGCCGAAGAGGGCGTTCATCTTGCCGTTCATCTCGTAGTCGCCGTCGGTGCTGAAATGCCTGAACTTGTAATATGCCTTCCACCGGTTTGTCCCGAAGCCCGAATCGTAATACCAGCCGGAGCCTGTCCACCAGTATCCGCCGTCGCCGATGACGATTGTTCTCCCGGGTTTCTGCATATAGTTCCACCCGCGTTTCGATATTGCGGCCGAGAAGTATTTATTCATGCCGTAGCAGGTGGCTGATTTTCGTCTGCAGCTGGGGCAGCGCATGGAACGGGGAAGGTAGTTCCGGTCGTTCCAGTTATCAAAGTCCATATAGAAGCTGCTAAGGAACCCCATCCAGTTGTAGGCGGTGCCGCCAACATAGTTGTTGCCGTTGCGCATGGAGCGGCCGTTCCAGTCGTTGGCGTATGAGTACAGGCCGATGCCAAGTTGTTTAAGATTGGACGTGCAGTTTACGCTGCGCGCCATTTCGGCGGCCTGCTGCAAGGCGGGAAGAAGCAGGCCCGCGAGGACGCTGATGATGGCAATTACAACGAGGAGTTCCACAAGAGTGAAGGCTTTCCGTCTTGCGGGGAACCGTCCGGATTCCGGGTCTGGACGCGGAGCCCCTTCTCTATCGGCAAGGCAAGACTGTTTTACTCCCCCCACCAGTGTTACTGACATACTACGCTCCTTTTTTAAACCTGATGCGCAAATTTTGGTCAATGTGCCTTGTTCGCGTTGAGTGCCGGGCAATTTTCATGGGGAGTAAAAATTTTTCCTTCGTAGTAGTCATAGCCCGAAACGTGTCCGTCTCCGTGTACTCCGTTGAGGATGCCGCGATTGTTCTCTTCGTCTATGTGGCGGAATCTGTAGTTCTTGGTCCATCTGTTGGGGTAAAGGTAGAAACTGGAATATACATCTCCCACCAGTATCGTGTTTGATATGCCGAGAGGTGGGAGTTTGCTGATTCTTCCCGAGAAGGTGTAGTTCATGCCGTAGCAGTAAATATTGCCGGTGTAGTATGAGGGGCACATGATGCTTTTGGGCAGGGCGTTTATGCTGGGAGCGTCTACGTTTATATATGGCAGGGTAATGCTGGTCCAACGGTGTGTGCCGTCGCCTGATGGAGAAGGCAGGCTATAGTTGTTGTCTTCTGCATACAAGAGAAGGCCGAGGCCGATCTGTTTCAGGTTGGAGCTGCATGCGGTCAGCCTCGTGACGGCCATTACCTTCTGGAGCGCGGGCAGGAGCATGGCGGCGAGGGCGGTTATGATAGCGACGACCACAAGCAGTTCGACAATGGTGAAGGCTCTCTTTCTGGTGCGGTCAACATCGCTGTTTGTTGCGGGTTTGCAGCATGATTCACGCTCGATCAGGCTGACGGCGATCTTGACCTTCTTGCCCGAGTCGTTGCCGCTGCAGAGGTCTTCGAGAATGCGGATACACTCGCTTCCGAGTTGTTCGCAGTCAATCCTTATGGTGGTCAGGGCTGGAACCAGGAACTGGGCGAAGGCGTCGTCGTCAAAGCCGACGATGCTGAGATCCTCCGGAATGCTGACGTCGAGACTGGTGGAGGCTTTTATAAGGGAATGGGCGAGGCGGTCGCTGCAGGCGAAGATAGCCGTGGGGCGCTCGGGTGATTTGAGGATTTCCTCCGCCGCTTTTTCCTGATCCCTTCCCATGCATTCCCATACCTGTACTTCGGAGATGCCTGCTTCTTCCAGTGCCTTTCTGCATCCAGCAAGACGTTGGCGCGAGAAGAGGGCATTCCCGTCTCTCTGGAATACGCCGATTTTTCTGTGACCGAGAGCCAGAAGATGCTTTACCGCGACGTAACCCCCGAGAAAATCGTCGTTGCTGATGCTGACTATATCCGCATCCTCAGAATCGGTGCCGATCATGACGGCGGGGGAGTCGGACGATTTGACTTCCGAAATAATTTCGGCTCCCACATCTCCGCACAGAATATAGGCAGAGTTCGCGTCCGGGGTGATAAACCTTCCGTTGTCGGCAAGGGATGAAACCTGGGCGAATTCTACAGATATTCCCTTCTGGGCAGCATTGTTCTCGACCTCGGAGAGAACTTTCATAAAGTAATGGCGCTGCAGTTCGTCGCGGCTTTTCATGATAAGGGTTATTTTCGAGAGTCCTTCCCCGGCGGCCCCATTCGGCCCTTTGCGGACGAAAGAGCCTTTGCCGTGGATCGTCTCGATAAGCCCAGACTCTTCGAGTTGCTTCAAGGCCTGCCTGACGACGGGAAGGCTTACGCCGTAGTCCTTTATCAGGGTGCGCACGGGCGGCAGCTTGTCACCAATCTTCCAGCGCTTGCCGACAATGCCGGACTCGATGTTTCTTGCAAGCTGGTAGTTCAGGGGCAGGGGGCTTTTTCTGTTTATGGTCTTCATCATTAATCCCTTGGCCGCAGCCTTATTTATTCTGATCGCGTCCGCACTAATCCCTTAGTTCCCGGTCTTGGTGAGGGTGAAGCCCGTCCACTGGCAGACCGCGCCCACGTTAGCCGTCTTCTGTACGCAGCGGCAAAGCACCTGGATATTGTCCGCGTCTTCGGCGTTGAATTTGATCTCATACTTTTTCCACTCGCCCGCGGCCTTTTCCGACGCGATGCGCTTGCCTTCCGTTCTTCCCTCGCGCAACTTTACCATTACGAAAGCGGTATCGCCTTTTGTGCACTTCATCCAGAAGGTGAGGGTGTAATCCAGTTTCGAGGTTACCTTGACCTCCTGCCTGATCTCACCGAAGCGGCTGTTTTCTTCGGCGACATCCACCTGCAGGGCGGTTTTGCTCTCTTTAAGCCCGGTATTTTCCACCTTGCTGACCTTGATGCCTTTGCTGGCGACAAGCCAGTCCGCAGGTTTCCCGTCTTTCCACTCGGCAAAAGAGCTGTTCTGAACCGCTTCGCCTGCGTTTGACGCGAAGGCGGCGATGCTGAACGCGAGAATCATGGCAAATAGCTTTTGGGTCCTTTTCATTCTTAATCCTTTCTCACCTTTTCTCGCAATGTGTCGTAGAGGCATTGTTGATAACTGTTAATATGTATATATACAGATACCATTTGTTCCGGGGAGATGCAAATGCTTTTTCAGGAAATCATCAATAAATCTCTACATTGTCCTTTGGGGGAGGCTGTCGTGAGCAGGGCTTTCAGGCATGGATGATGCTCAACATTCTTGCTTTGCACTGTTCGACGTTCTTTTAGGCGTGCATTGTTCAGCGTCACCGTAAAAAAAAAAAATTCATTAAAGTCGCATCTAGTGGGTCTGGGGTGGGCGGCAATCTATATGTTGTGTGTTTTGACGGTTTGGCGAGGTTGTCTGGATGTGGATGCGGTTTGGGCCTAACTTTTTTATTTGACAGGTTCACCCGCATATATACTATTGGTGGCATGTAGTGAAGAATATCTTTTAATAGTGATAGTTAGTGTTTCTGCTCTCAGGGAAGTTTATGGCCGAAGCTGTTGCGGGACGCCCATTTTTCTACGGAAGCTCAGAGAACCGCCTCAATACAAAGGGGCAGGTTGCGCTTCCCAAGCGTTTCCGCGACATAATCGGCGAGCATGAATTGGGGCAGGGTTTTGTCCTGATTCTTGGTGAGGGCGATTGCCTTTATATGTATACCCATCGCCAGTTCGGGGAGGTCAAGGAGCGGGTACGCGCCATTGCGGTTGAGAATGGCGATGCCGAGTTCCTGCGGGCCTTCATGGAGGGCGCATTCGCGGTTGACCTCGATTCGCAGGGCAGGTTTGTTATGCCTGCGTCTTTGCGCGAGGAAGCCGGGATTAAAGGTCCGGGGGTCGTGTTTATCGGTATGGACGACCGGATTGAGATATGGGAACCAGAAAAACGTGCGGTGTCCCGGGGGGGGCAGGACGAGTACAAGGAGCGCCGCAATATGGAGGCCAAGCGCATTTTTGGCCTTTGATCCCGCCGGATTCCAGGGGACTGAATTCGGCGGGTTCTTTATTTATATCGCTTTCGTGTTCGGATGGGGGTCCGGCGCGAGAGTGTTCAGGGGACCGAGGGGGGAGAAAAATGGGACGCATTACTGATTGCGAAATTGCGTTATCGGGGGATTGCGCTTTTCGTTCCGCAGAAGCTGCCGGTATTTGGACGGTTGGAGAGGGGGTGGCTCAATGACTGCACAGGAAAGATTGAGTTCTGAACACAGCTCCTTTGATAATATGAATGAATGGCTTCATGGCGGATTTGGTCTCAATACCGCAAAGGTGGAGGGGCTTACGTCGCTGGTGGACGATATCCGCACCCTTAACGTAAGGCTTGAGCGTCTTCAGAAAATGGGAAGTTATTTTGAGCGGGTTGAGCTTTCGCCTTATGCTTCAAATGTGGCGAAGATGGTCGGAACCATGGAGGTCATGCTTTCCGACTCGGACGATGACAAAGCCAAGTGAGAATAGACTTTAAACGCCGCCTGTTACCGGTCGATAGATAGAATACTGTTTTCAACCCGGAGTTGCGCAGGCGATTTCCGGGTTTTTCTTTATCTCTTTAACGAGATTGATATGTCTGAGCGGGAAATAAAACCTTCACATCTGCCGGTGATGCCGGAGGAGTGCCTGGAGTGGCTTGACCCTCAACCGGGGGAAACGGTAGTGGATGGCACCCTCGGCCTCGGCGGGCACAGTGCCCTTTTCGCTGAAAAAGTCGGGTTGGAAGGCCATATTATCGGACTCGACCGCGACACGAACGCCATAGAGCTGGCGCGGGCGAACCTTGAGGGCGTGCAGGCGAAGACAAGCTTGCTTCATTCTGCCTATTCCGAGATGGTGCAAGCACTTAGCAGAATCGGGGTGGGGAAGGTTGACCGGGTATTCCTCGATATCGGTGTCTCCAGTATGCAGCTTGACGTGCCGGAGCGCGGTTTTTCCTTCATGCGGGACGGGCCCCTAGACATGCGGATGAACCAGTCGGCGGGAGAGACGGCGGCCGATCTGGTTGCCACGCTTTCGGAGGAGGAGCTGGCGAATATTATTTACCGCTACGGCGAGGAGAAGTATTCCCGGAGAATAGCGAAAAGCATTGTAGCTGCGAGGGGTTCCGAGTCGATAAATACTACAGCCCGTCTGGCCGAAATTGTGGAGCAGGCTGTCCCGCGAAGGGGGCGCATCCACCCGGCCACGAGGGTGTTCCAGGCTCTTCGCATTGCGGTTAACGACGAGCTTGGCGAACTTGAGAGGGGAATGGGGGCGGCGATAAGCCTTCTGCGCCCCGGAGGAAGGCTGGCAATTCTGACCTTCCACTCTCTCGAAGACCGGATTGCCAAGAATATCATGCGGGGCTGGCTGGCGGATGGTGTGGCGACCTTGCCAAAGCGGAAGGTGATAAAGCCGAAATACGAGGAATGCAAGGTAAACCCGCGGGCACGGAGCGCCAAGTTGCGGGTTGCCGAAAAAATCTAGAAAACGGCATGGAAGCTGGAGAGCGTATGCGACTCAATACTTATATCCTCATGGTAATACTGATCGCCTTGATTGGTCTCTGCGCCGTGCATGAGGCGATGAAGCAGACCCGCGCACGATACAAGATCGGCAATCTGCTTGCCCGTGAGGAGAAACTGATGCAGGAGCTTGCCAAGCTCAAGTCGGAACTGGCGGAACTCAAGTCCGCAAAACGACTGGAGCAGGCGAGTCTTCAGCTTGACGATACGATGACACAGTTAAGCCCGGTGCTGGAGGTTGAACTTGAGGAAACGGCTGCGCTGCCAAACTACTGACCCGGTTGCTCAAAAATGAAGCACCTCTCGCCCTCGTTGTCGGCCTGTCCGAACGAGGGCGGTTCTGCTAATGGACGTTCCTTTAATATAACGAAAATGTAGCCAAAACCCGACATTGACGTAGAAAAACAGAGCATATCATGAGCGTTCAAAGTTCAGGAATCATACAGGGATCGGCATCGCGCGAACGGTTCAATTCCCGCGCGGCGGTTCTGCTTGGGCTTTTGATGCTCGTCTTCGCTTTCATGGCGGTGCGTCTCTCCTATCTGCAATACGTGGGGCACAATGAATACCTGAACGAGAGCGAAACCCAGATGGAGAGCAAGATCCACTGGAGCCCGTGGCGCGGCAGGATAGTAGACGCCAAAAACCGGGTGATGGCCGCTTCCGTACGCATCCACTCCTGCGCAATCGACCCGAAGGTGATCCGCGAAGATGGGATCGGGATCGAGGACACGATTAATTTCCTTGCACAGAAGCTCAAGCTTGAGCCGGTTGAGATTCAGAAAATCCGCGACCGGGCAACGCGGGTTATCGTCCGTAACGGCGAGCCGCGTGAAGTGCGCTTTGTCTGGATTAAGCGCATGCTGGACGACGACGAGTACAACAGCCTTGTGTCCGGAATTGCCGAGTACAACGAGACTGCTGCGGGCGAAGAGAGTGCGGAAGAGGTCAGGCGCATAAGCGGAATAACCTTCCCCTTCGAGTACAAGCGCCGTTATCCGCAGGGAAGCCTCGGCGCCCATTGTATCGGCTTTGTAAACATCGACGGCGAGGGGCA
>JAFGWW010000156.1 GCA_016936955.1 Planctomycetota bacterium
TATCTGGATTCTCTTCGCCTATCTTATTCTGGTCGATTTGCAGGAGACGGGCGCGAATTACCTCGTCTGTCTCGGCAAGATAAAACGCGCGGCCCTCCTGCCCATGGCGGGGCGCGCGTTTTATCTTGTCGCCCTTATCCTGATGCTGGCCGGAGTATTCACCGCGAGCGTCTTCTCGGTTGTATGCTGCCTCGCTGTGACGGTGGTGGTGCCGGTTCTGATTATTTGGGCAAGCCTTATCCCGCATCTCGGTTTTGAGTTCGACGCCGCCCTGCTTTCGCAGATGCTGCGGTTTTCGAGCCCCTTCATTCTCGGCAGCTCCTCCGACAGGGTAATCCGCCACGTGGACGAATTCGTTGTCGCCGCAGCCATGGGCAACGAGGCGGTTGCCATGTACGGCCTCGCCTATCTCATCATGAATTACGCCTGCATCTTCGCCCATACCATCTCGAAAATCCTTCACCCTGCTTTTCAGGAATGGGTGGTCAAGGGCAAGCGCCACGCGGAGGAGAGCTTTTTCAAAATCGTGGCCCCCCAGGTTTCTTTTTTCTGGATGATCCTCATCTCGCTTTCGATGCTTCTCGCCGGGGTTGCCATAAATATCCTGAATGAAAATTACATCGAGGTTGAGCCGGTATTGCAGCTTCTGCTCTTTGCCGCCGGGATGGCCATGGCGGGCAATCTTATCTTCGCCTGCTTCCCCGCCCATGACCTCACCCTCGCTCCCATGCTTGTCTATGCTTTATGCGGAATAGCAAACGCCGGGCTGGATATCTCGCTGGTGGGGACGTACGGCCTTTACGCCGCCGCGGGGGCAACTCTTTTCGCCTATTTCCTGCGCATGGCCTCCTTCGCCATAATCGCCGACCGCAAGCTCGGTTTGCGTGACGCCTGCCGCGTTCTCCCGCCATTAGGCGTGGGGGTTGGCGCCCTGCTGATCTGCCTTTTTGTTGACGGTCTGCCTTTGCGCTCCGCCGCTGTCGGCGCGTGGCTCCTCGCCTCGCTCCTGCTTGCCGCCAGACTCGGCCTCTTCAGCCCGGATACGCCCGATGTGCTGCGCAATGTCAACATGCCCGACTTCGCCAGAAAGGCGATGTCACGCTTTTACGCCTCCCGCGATTGAGCCCCGGCCTACTTTTTCCGAATCCTCTTGCAAATGGGGCGTTTCATTATACGATATTTCTTTTGCCAATTCCGGCTGGGAAATGAGTGGTAACAGGGCGGCGTGCCGCCCTCTTTCAGGGACAGGAATACATAAATGGAAATACGCAAGGCGCGGCTTCAGGATGTCAAGGGCATCCACTCTCTCGTGGCCGAATTCGCTTCGAAAGACGCGATGCTCCCCCTCTCGATTGGCGACATATACGAGAGGCTGCGTGACTTCTTCGTAATCGACGATGCCGAGGGCCGGATCATCGCCTGCGGCGCCATACACGTAACGTGGGAGAGTCTGGTTGAGCTCCGCTCCCTCGCCGTTTCCGCGTCCGCCCAGAAGCAGAACCTCGGGCGTAAATTGATGGACGAGCTTATAGCTGAGGCGAAACGTCTCGGGGCGGGAGAGGTTTTCACCCTTACTTACATACCCGACTTTTTCAAAAAGTTCGGCTTCGAGATAATCGACAGGCACGACCTGCCGCACAAAGTCTGGCTTGACTGCACCAAGTGCCCCAAGTTCCCCGACTGCGGCGAGATCGCGATGAAGAGGAAGGTTGACAATGGCTAAACTCTGGAAAGGGCGTTTCAAGGGCGGCACCAATCCGCTGATGGAGGCCTACAGCGAGTCGATCAGCTATGACAGGGAGCTCGCCGAGGTTGATATCCAGGGCAGCCTTGCCCACGGCAAGATGCTCGCTTCGGTCGGACTCATGTCGAAGAAAGATTACGCCGCTATCCGCAAGGGTCTCGGCGAGGTGCTCAACATTATCAAGAGCGGCAAGGCGAAATTCGATACCGCCGACGAAGACATCCACATGTCTGTCGAGAAAATGCTGATCGCCCGGGTTGGCGAGGCTGCCAAGCGCATCCACACCGCCCGCAGCCGCAACGATCAGGTCGCCACCGACCTCCGCCTCTGGACACGCGGAAAGATAGACCTCATCGATTCCCTTATTGCCAACGTGCAGCGCGCGCTGGTGAACCTCGCCGCGAAAAACGACAAGCTGGTCATCCCCGGCTATACCCATCTGCAGCGCGCCCAGCCCGTGCTTGTTGCGCAGCACCTGCTGGCCTATGTAGAGATGTTTGGCCGCGACCGCGAGCGTTTGACAGACGCGCGCAAGCGCGTAAACCGCATGCCTCTGGGCAGCGGCGCCCTTGCGGGAACCACGCTCCCCATCGACCGCCATATGGTGATGAGAGAACTCGGCTTCGAGGCTCTCTGCGAGAACAGCATGGACGGGGTTAGCGACCGCGACTTTGTGATCGAAGTCCTTGCCGCGCTTTCTACGTTGTTTATACATCTCTCGCGTTTTTCGGAGGACATCATTCTCTGGTCGAGCAGCGAGTGGGGACTTATAAAGCTCGACGACGCGTGGAGCACCGGCAGCTCGATCATGCCCCAGAAGCGCAACCCCGATCTGCTTGAACTCACCCGCGGCAAGACCGGGCGCGTGGTCGGCTCCCTCGTCTCGATCCTCATGACGGTCAAAGGCCTACCCATGACCTACAACCGCGACCTGCAGGAAGACAAGGAACCGATCTTCGATGCGGTCAAACAGGCCGAGGGCGCCCTTGCGTGCATCGCCGGTTTTGTCCCGACCATAAAGTTTGAAGAAAAAGTCGCCGCCTCCATGCTGGTGGGCGGGTTCCTTGATGCAACGGTGCTGGCCGAGTATCTCGTCGAGAAGGGGATGCCCTTCCGCGTTGCCCACGGCGTCTCCGGGCGTCTGGTCCGCCACTGCGAGGAGAAGGGCCTTCGTCTCTGCGAGGTGGATATGAAAACAATGCAGGCCGAATCGAAACTGATCGGCAAGGATATTTATAAATGCCTCGACCCGGCCAATACCCCCAAGGCGTACAAGTCCGCCGGAAGCGCGGGGCACAAGGAAGTCGGCAAGGCGATCCGGAAGTGGAAAGCGCGGCTGAAGTAATATCCCGCTTTCGTCTTTTACCAAAGTTTGCAATAACGCTCTCGCGAGAGGGTGGAAGGAATTAAGGAACCAGAACCTCATCATGGATACGCTTACGCGCGGGTTTTCAAAATCAACCAATCTTCGTTTCGATCTGGTAAACGTGACCAACACCGCCAGAATTCTTGAAGGCCGCCACCTCGCCGGGCCTTCGGCGGCACAGGTCATGGGGCAGGGGCTTGCAGGCGCTGCGCTCCTCTCGGCCGACCTCGACCGCGAAGACGAACGCGTCTCCATCCAGATGAAGGTGGACGGCCCCGTGGGCGGCATGATGGCCGAAGCTTCCAGAAATGGCGACCTCCGCGCCTACACATATATCAAAGTCATGAACGATATCGACGGCTTTGACATAACCGACCTTGCTCCGGTTCTCGGCCAGCACGGCTCCATGGGCGTGGTTCGCTCCACTTCGGAGAAGACCCTCTACGCCGGGCAGGTTCAGGCCTCCCCGCCCGATATCCGCACCGGCCTCGCCCGCTACTATAATGAATCGCTTCAGGTGCCGACCGCCGTCTCTATATATACCTCCACCAAGGACGGATACATTAACCGCGCTATCGGCCTTGCCGCTGAAAAAATGCCTGACGGCGACACTGAAGCTTTTGTTCGCGTGCTCGAACGTTTTGACGACAACTCGGTTCAGCAGCTCCTCGCCACCGCCGACCGCCTCGCCGCTTTCAAGGATCTCTTCGAACTTGAGGACCTCAAGGTGGTTGAGCTTCGCGACCTCCGCTTCGGCTGTACCTGTAACGAGAAAAAAATCATCGAAGCCGTCTCCTCCCTCTCCATCGACGAACTGCGCGAGATGGTTGCCACCGGCGAATCGCAGCAGGTTACCTGCCACTTCTGCGGCGAGACTTATACGATAAAACCCGACGGCATCAGAACCATTCTTGAAGAAAAGCTCGACCGGGACTAAAAGGTGTCGATTTTGTCAGAACCGGTATTTTCCCGGGAAAGAGACCCACAGAATTAAGGCTTTACGTCCAAAAAACGCGCAAAACAGCCATTTTTACCGCTCTCCGCCCCAACTATTTCCCGAAAAGTACACTTACCCACAGGTAATTACTTGTAATATTTCTACATTCTGGTATGTTGTCCTAACCGAAATTTTCTATCAGGCGCATTACGCGAGAGCTTTCCGTAAGCTTCTCGTTTAAAAGCGTTTATGAATTATGCTGGGGGGATGAGTTATGGCGCAAGGTGATAGTCCGGAGGTTAAACGGAGATTGGAGGAGCTTTCGCTTCTCCACGACGTCAGCCAGATTCTGGACCAGACTCTGGATCTGCGCGAGGTGAGTGCCTCGCTGGTCGAGCTGGTGGCGGACAAGATGGGGCTCAAGCGTGTTACGGTCAGTCTCTTCAACCGTCAGACCGGCGAGATCTCCATCGAAGCGGCCCACGGGATGAGCAGCACCCAGAAAGAGCGCGGGCGCTACCGCATCGGCGAGGGCATTACCGGAAAGGTGGTGGAGAGCGGCAAGGGGATGATCGTCCCGCGCATCTCGAAAGAGCCCCTCTTTCTCAACCGAACCGATTCCAAAAAAGCTTTCGAGAAGGAGGACGCCGCCTTTATCTGCGTGCCCATCAGGGTAAGCTCAGAGGTGGTGGGCACTCTCTCCGCCTTCCGCGACACGGGCGAGCAGGCCGAGCTTGAGGAGGACAACCGTCTGCTGCGCATCATCGCTTCGATGGTCGCCCAGGCGGTCAAGCTGCGCCAGCAGATCGAGGAAGAGCGCCAGCGTCTGCTTGAAGAAAACGAACGCCTTCAGAACGAGCTCAAAGAACGCTTCCGCCCTACCAATATCATCGGAAATTCAAAGGCGATGCAGGACGTATACGATCTGCTCGCGCAGGTGGCCAA
>JAFGWW010000157.1 GCA_016936955.1 Planctomycetota bacterium
AAAACATGAGCGCAAGCCCAGTATCATCGTACGTAAATCCTACGATTACAGCCAGTCCCAGCGCATCGCCCAGTATCTCGACGACATCAGCGATCTGTACTGGAGCACGAAAAAAGAGCGTGAAACCGCCGTACGGGGGCTGCTACTCACTGTTTTCTCCGAGCTTTTGAGCATGGTAGACAGTGCGAAACCGGAAACCGGGAAAAAGATCGGACATCCGAAGGTGAACCGTTGCAAGGAACTGGTCATGAGCAACCTTGCCGACAGTTCCCTGAGCGTAAAACAGCTTGCGGGCTGGATCAACTGCGCCCCCGACTACCTCTCCCACCTGTTCAGCAAAGAAACAGGGCTTCAACTCGCCACTTACATAAACCAGCAGCGGATCAGCTTCGCCAAGGACCTTCTCGGCAACCCGCGTCTGAACATAACCGAGGTGGCCTGGGCGTCTGGCTACGCCGACCCCGGATACTTCGCCCGCATCTTCAAAAAACTCACCGGCCAGACTCCGATGCAATATCGCGGCGAGATCAAAGGAACATTCTAACCCGCGAAGCAAAAAGGCCTTAGAGGGCGGGCAGGAATCCATCAACTTATACCGGATATCTTCGCGACCAAGGCCCATATAATGTATGCGGGTTTTGCTTGACAGAAATCTGCTTCAGGTTAGCCTATTGATATTCGATGACACCACCATCTAAGCCGCCCCTCATGGCGGCTTAAATTTCTATTGAATGCCGGCGGAGGAACAATGGCCCATAACGTCATACTTGAAGAAACCTTCAGCGGCCCGATGGATCTGATGCTCCATCTGGTCAAGCGCGACGAGATCGATATACACGACATTCCGATCGCCCACCTCACCCGCGAGTATCTCGCCGAGATGGATAAACTCAGGGACCAGCTCGATATCGACAGCGCGAGCGAATTCATGGCCATGGCCTCCATCCTCATGGAGATCAAGAGCCGCATGCTCCTGCCCACCATCGAGGAGCAGGAAGGCGAGAGCGAGGAGGACGATTTCGACCCGCGCGAGGGTCTGGTCAAGGCGCTGCTGGAGTACAAGCGCTTTAAGGAAGCAGCCACCGCCCTCGGCAACCTTGCCGACGAACACGCCATGCGTTTCGTCCGTATCGCGCCCAAGATGGAGATTTACGAGGAAGAGGAAGAAGCCGAGATCGACGGCGTTTCCTCACTCGACCTGTTGGTAGCGTTCCAGAACATGATCCGTAACATGCTCACCAACGAGGCGCAGGAGATCGTCAACGACGAGGTCGCAACCGAGGTCCGCCTCGAACAGATCATGACCGCCATCGAGAGCATGGAATACACCACCTTCTCCAAGCTCCTCTCCGACAACCCTACCAAGGGCGAGATGGTCGGCTTCTTTATCGCCATGCTGGAGCTTATCAGGCTCAAGAAGGTCCGCGCCCGGCAGGCGGCGGACTTCACCGACATCCACCTTGAAAGATATGTCGACACCGGATACTCGGAATATGACACCCCGGTTTACCCAGAGATCAGGCCGAAAATACCAGAAGGCATAGGCCGCCGCCCGGTCCGCCTCTTCGGGCCCACAACATTCTCCCGCAAGGTCCAGGCCGCGAGCGCACGAAAGATTCCCCTCTTCCCGGAGAGGGACAGGCTGGTGTGGAAGCTTACGGAGTCCTGCGCCCAGTCTCCCTTCCTACCCCTGCCCCTGGCAAAGAGGAAGGTAAAGATCAGGCGCGAGATAATCGGATCAATTGCCGACAGGAAATGCACCGCGACCACAGGGCAGGAGCAGAGGGAAATCACCTGCAACGCTGCACCATCATCAACACATGCACCCACTGTCAAGAAATCTGCCGGCGCGGTTAAAGGCAAATATGCAGTGCGCCTTTTCGGCACCGCAACGCTTCGCAGGAAAGAAGCGAAAGCGGAAAAAGGGGCGATCCTCCTCTTCCCCGGTTCAGGCAAGAAGAGCTCCGTCGCCGGGAAGGCGAGAACGGTTCCCCACCTGCTCAAGGTTCCCGGCACGGGCTCAAAACCAGCAAAACAGAAGTTCATCTACTCCGCAGACTCCACCTGCCAAGGCTACGCGCCTTGCATCGAATCTCCGGATGCAAGCCCCGCAGTCATTGCCGCTACCGCGAAGACAAAGCAGATTATATTTACTAAAAAGACGATCACCCTTTTCGGCGCTACGGCAAAAACGGTGCAGAGCAAGGACTCAGCCACTCCGCGTAAAAGCCCGGCCCTTTTCCCGGCCGCTATCGCAAAAGCGGGCTGCGGAAAAACTTCCGCCCCGCGCCTCCCGAAAAGGCCACGCCCTTTCCTCGGGATTTAAGGAGTTGAACCGGCATGCCGGATAGAGATAAGACAACCCAGATTTTCAAAAAAGAGCCGGAGAAAAGACCGAGCCGCAGGCGCAGGTGGATTATCCGCGGCCTTTATATCCTCATGATTCTGGCGGGCTACCGGATTCTGATCTGGTCGCTGCTGCACATGGTGGACGAACGCGCAATCGCCAATAATCTGGACGACTGGATGGAGCAGACCCTGGTCGCCGACATCTCCATCGACAATATCCAGTCCGACCTGAGCTTCAGGGGTAAGGCGAAACTCAGCACGGAGGAGTTTATCGCCAAGCACCCGAACGATCTCTTCAGCGGGAATTTCATCCGTATCGACCCTCTCTCAATGACCTGCCCGGTCTACGGGCTCTGGGGCATGCCCTGCGAGCCGGAGGTCAACATCCGCAACATGGCGGTGAATATAAAATGGGAAGGCGACTCCTTCGACGACTGCAGCCTCCTCGGCCTGGCCGATCCTCTCGACGAGCCGAAAAAGCGGGCGGAGATCCCCTTCGCCGACATGAACGCCCCGATCATAAGATTCAGGGTCAAGAAGAGCTGGCTCAACCTGTACCGCCTCCACCGCAAGGAGACGGTGGAGATCAAGCTGGACAGCTCCATGACGCTGGACACCAAAACCGGCGAGCTCTCCGGCACGTGCAAACCGAGCACGGTGGTCTATACCCCCGGCGACGCGGGTAAGTCTCCATACACCTGCAGCCTCCACCTTACCGAATTTTCCTGTTTCCCGAAAAGTTACGAGCCGGGCAAGGGGATGAAGGGAAAATATACCCTCGGCGTGGAAAACTTCCCCGTAAAGCTTCTGAACATGATATGGCCCGGTATTCTCCCGGAGATCGACGAGATAAAGCTAAGCGGCATCATCTCTTATGACAACGGCAAAATAGACGTGAAGGGCCACCTTGGCGGGTTCCTCCCAGAAGGCGTCTCGACCGGATTGATCGAGGTCAGGACCAGCCGCAACGCCGAGGGCAAGTGGAGCCCCCTCAGGGCAAAATGCGATTTTATGAACCTTGACGCCCTTCCGCCGTTAAAGAGCAAGGGGCGGATTGTCTGGCTAGGCAATCTGCTTGATGTTTTCAACAGCGTCGAGGTGACCGCCACAAGCATCCAGCTTCTCGGAATGCCGATACACGAGGCAACCCTTGTGGTTGGTATACTGAAAAACCATCAGAACCAGAGCGGTCTGATAATACGCGGCAAGCGGATCGGCGGCAAAACCGACGACTCCCTGCCCGTCTCCCCACTTGGCATACAGGGGATCGGCTGGCAGCCGACCGGCGGAGAGATTGAAATCATTGTGGCCCACAACCCGGAAAGCGAAGACAACGCCGACGGCTCCGAAGCCCCGATCTGGACCTCCGGCGCAACGATCAGGAACCTGTCCATCCCCACAAAGGATGCGGGAACCCTGTACCGGGAACTTTCGCGAATCCCCACGGGGCTTGGAGAGGTGGAGGCGCT
>JAFGWW010000158.1 GCA_016936955.1 Planctomycetota bacterium
AGACGGAGGCGGAAACGAGCCGCCCCTGCCGCCGCCAAGCCTGACCGATCTCGGGCTGATGCCAAACAGATAAACGCGCAGCTTTCATACATGACTATTTTGCTTATTGGTTACTGGAGTGGTTTCTATGGACATTGCGGAAAAGATGGACAGGGCGTGGGATTATATATGGGAAGAACTCTTTTGCGAAAAGACCAATCTCTTTTACGATTACATTACCAGCTCCAGCCACGATAAACGTTTCGACCACCTTCCGCATCCCGACGAGATTGCCCTTCAGTTTCCAAACCCCTGCGGCTGGGGAACGGGAATGGAAGACAGCATGCTCAACGCCGGTTCGGTTATGGATATTCTACGGCTGCGCTACGAATTGACGGGCGACAAGAATGCCCTTGTGCAGGCCGGGAAGGTGTTGGAGGGGATGGCGCTCTGTACTTATGTCCACGGCCGCCCGGGTTTTGTGGCCAGAAGCGTTTCGCCCCGTGACGGGCAGAGCTGCTATATAAATTCGTCGCGCGATCAGTTTACTCTCTGCGTGTATGCCGCGTGGAGATTTCTGCACTCCTTCCCCGACGCCGACCCCGCGATGAGGGATAAGGCGGCAAAGCTGCTGGTGGATATCGCGGCATATTGCGAAAATTCGATTAACGAAGAAAGCGGCTATAATCTCATGCGACTTGACGGCAAAGCCGGGCTCGTCTCCGGAATGGCTGATGTTCAGGCTCACGAGATCATGCGCCTGCCGATGTTTTACGGGGCGGCTTGGTATGCTTCGAAAGACGAGCATTGGCTGAAGCTCTGCCACCACTATGCCCTGCCGGGGATAGAGGAGAATCTCAATCTCGAACCCGACCGGAACTGGTGGGACATAGAGTTCTCCCAGATGCAGCTCTCGCTGGTTCTGCTTGAGCAGGTTGAGCAGAAGGAATCTCTGCGGGAAAAGTACCGCTCTGCAATTCGTCTTGTGGCGCAGATGACGGAAAAATACTTCCGGGCCGAACTGCTCAAAGCTGAGGATTTTTCCGGGGAGTGGAACCGGGTGAACGACGTCTGGCGCATGATGAACATGCGGATCAGGGAAGAGATAATGGAGACGCCCGCGAGCTCGTCTGTCTACGGTGGTTACGGATATGCGCTGCCCAAGTTCCCTCCGGAATACGAAGAGCCTTATTCGCTCCTGCGCGCCATCGGCAATTACATGTACGTCATGGCCCTCTGTCCAGACATTACTCTGGACAGCGCGGTTGTGAAGAGTTTCGCAAAAATTGCAGCAAAGCCCGATTATTCATGTCAGGGCTCGGACGGCCCGATAAATGTGCTCCACGGTTACTGGCTTGCCCGCGGGCGGGGCTGGATCTGATTCGGCCTGAAACTTTGCGCGGCCTTTATAAACAAGAGGGCAAATTATAAATTGCGCTGCCGCGAGTTGTGCTTTATTATCGACACAAGATTTGGCAGATATCAACAGGCAGAAGAAAACATGATAAATATCGAAGGCGTCTACAAGAGTTACGACACCCTCGTGGCGGTGAATGATTTTCATCTGGAGATAGAACCGGGGAGCACCCTCGGGCTCATCGGCCCCAATGGTTCGGGCAAGACGACCCTGCTCCGCATGATCTCCACCCTGGCCAAGCCAGACCGGGGGCGCATTACCATCAACGGGGTGGACAGCCGCGAAAAACCTTACGCTATCCGCCGCCGGCTTGGTTTCATGCCCGCCGAGTTCGGGGTGCCGGGGCATATGAATATTGGCGAGTACATGGAATATTTCGCCTGCGCCGCCGGGATCGCGCGCAAGGACCGACCCGAAGCGATCGGCGATATCCTTGAGCTGACCGATCTTGCCGGGCGCGAGGACGTCAACGTGCGCGGTCTCTCAACCGGCAACAAGCAGCGCCTGCTTCTGGCCAAGACCCTCCTTGGCGACCCCGACCTTCTCGTCCTCGACGAACCGGCCAGCGGCCTCGACCCGCGCGCGCGTGTTGAGGTACGTTGCCTTCTGAAAGAACTCTCCAGCATGGGGAAGACGATTATCGTCAGCTCCCACATTCTCGCCGACCTTGAGGATATCTGCTCCGGCATCTGCATTATCGAGGAAGGCAAGCGCGTGGCCGCCGGAAACATCACCGACCTGCGCGAAGGCATGCGCAAGCCCCACCGCTTTGTGCACCTCATGGTCCGCCCCTCGCAGTCGTCCGTCGCTTACGATAGCCTCAATAATCTGGAAGGGGTCATGAACTGCGAACTCTTCGCCGACAAGGCGGGCAAGGCGGACAGGCTTGAGATCAGCAGCATGGAAGCGAACTGCAATTATATCCTGCGCGCCCTCCTCGCTGCGGACGTGGAGATTCTCGAGATGCGCGAGGAAATTCCAGACCTTGAAGACATCTTCTTCGACCAGACAAAAGGAGTGGTCTCATGAGAGCCCTTCTCAATCGCATATTCGAACTGGGCGACAGCCCCTCCGTGGCGCAGGACCTCGGCACCATGTGGTCGCCCATACGCCTCGGGTTCTGGTTCATCCTCGTTAATCTGGTACTGGGTTTTTCCCTCGGCCTTACGATATATCTTTCCATCATCGCGGCCGACGGGGATGTGATGAGTTATTCGCAGAATCTCGGGCTGGGGCAGTTATGCGCCTCGGTCTTCCTGATCGGCATCGGCAATATCCTTACTATCCTGATGCCCATCCGCGCCAGCGGCCTTCTGGAAGGGCCGAGGTGGGGGCGTTATTTCGATCAGATCGTTCTCAGCGGCATAAGCCCCTTGCGGTATTTTTTCGGCAAGATCGCCGCGCAGAACATCTTCTTCCTCTTCATCATCATCGCTTCTCTGCCCTGGGCGATTTTCTCTCTCAGCCTCGGCGGAACCGAGGTGAGTTTTGTTATTGGCGGAATGTTCCTGCTCTGGATTTACGCCAACCTCATAACCATATTCACTCTGGCCTTAGGGGTTTTTCTCCACGAGATTGTTGCCGTCATCGTGGTGATTCTGCTCTTTGCCAACGCTTACGGTTTCCTTGGGGGCATGCCGTGGCCGACTTATATCTCCAGTATTCTTACCCCCTCCCATTATCTGCTTGAACCGGTCTACACCCATATGCTCAATGCTGGCAACGGGCCGCCCTGGGGAGACATAACCCATTTCGAACTGGTTCTGGGTCCTTTCAACATCCAGATCGGCAGCTTTACCTTCTTTCTCTTCTACTCGGCGATTATAGGCGCGATTGCCCTTGTCGCCCTGCTGCTGGGGCCGGTGAACTGCATTGTTAAGGAGAACAGCACTTTCGGCGCTATTGTCCTCGACGGGGATATGAAAAAGAAAAGCCTTTTCACCAAGCGGTTTAATCTCCGCCGTCGCAGCGAGATATCCTTCTTTTACGAAAACCGCACCGCCTTCCTCACCCGCTGGGAAGGGCTCTTCCGCCACTTCGGGGTTTTGCTTACCTTTACGATTATCGTGGTTGTGGCATGCGCATTCCTGAATTATTACTCGCAGCAGTTCCGGCAGGGAGAGTATTACCTCGCGAGTGTATGGATTTACGGGATCGTCATGTTTGCGGCTTCCCTGTTTTTCTGCAACGATCGTTCGATTGAGCTTACCCCGCAAAGGATAGGCAACCGCTCATACACCAGCGGCAGGCTGGACTGGTTCTGCTATACGATTTTCTGTTTTATCTGTATTCTGCTGGGTTGCGGGATTCCTGTTATAAGGGATTACCTGAGCGGATCGGCGTGGTATAAAAACGGCCCCACAAGGTCATGGGATTTTGAGATGGCGAATGAGCTCAGGCGTTCGGTTCCTTTCATCATCCTCTCTTTTGCCCAATTCTACACCATGCTGCGATATTTCGGAACGCGCTACTGGCTCCGCGCCCAGGCGATCGGCGTTTCCACGCTGCTCCTCGTCGCCCTCTGGCTTGCCCCGTACGGGATTGCTGTGGCGATGATGAATTCTTTTGATGGCATACCTTATGTGATTGAGATCATGTCGTGGGTTGCCTGCCTATCTCCGATTCCGTTCATGCTCTGGTTTTTCGACAGCTCCCTAAGCATGGAAGGCAGGATTATTCTGGAGAATGGGCCTTATATTCTGGGGATGGCTCTGCACCTGCTGCTCCCTCTTCTTATGTTGAATCTTTACAAGAAACAGGTAGCGTTGATGGAAAAAGAGAGGAAATGCGAGGTGAGCGAATGAAGCACCGCATAAATATTTTCCTTGGAATGCTGCTGGCTTTTGCCGCTATGCCCCTTGGTGGGCTCTACGCCGGGCAGCAGCCGGATGATAAACCGAAACTCAAGTCCACGCCGGGGCTCAAGGTCGAAACATATATCGGTTTCGGCAACATGATAAACTCTGACCTCTCCACCCCCGTTACCCTCTATGCCGAGAACGATACGGGCAAGACTATCGACGGTCAGTGGGAAATAGTCGAGCTTACCGACGGGCTTGATTCCCCGAAAAGGCGGGTTGCTCGCCGGGTTCCGGTCTACCTCAACTCACCCTCGAAAAAGTGCATCCGACTGGCCCTTGACCTGCCCGACAGCTCATACATGATCCGCCTTCGCGATGGCGGGAAGGTGTACAACGAATCTGTAAAGTCAAACGACGTCAGGTTCCAGATGCAGCAGGATAACCTCAGAATTCTTGTGGTTGATCCCGCGCGCAGAGCTTTCCAGCCTGTCCTTAAAAACCGCACCGGCACAACCTCTTCGCAGGTCATGCCGGTTTCAGGCACGCGCCTTTTCAGTAGCGTTTCAATCTCGGAGCTTGAGCTGCCCGATTCGGCCGTCCCGCTTTTCACTTTCCACGCCATCATGCTGAGTAATTTCACCAAGACGGAACAGTTTACCGAATCGCAGATCCGTGCCCTAGCGAAATACCTCCGCCTCGGCGGGGTGATCGTCCTCCCGCCGGAACGGATCGCTTTTGCAAAACAGGTCTGCGGTTTCCTGCCCGAGTCTCTCAAAGAGACGGGGCTTGAGCGGTTCAAGAAAGCTGTCATAAGCAAAGACCCCGGCTTCAGGATCTGCAACGGTATTATAAGCCTCCCCCCCCTCGACCTTACCTCGCCAAGCAGGGAGTCGTGGACCTGGAGCGACAGTTTCCTGACCATGCTTGAGATGCGCCCCGAGCCGTCGTATCCGAAATATCTTAAACCTGACGCCAGCGAGAATGAATACCAGACGCCGAACGCCTCGTGGTCGCTCATGACGGTGGGCGGGGTTTTTGCGGTGTACGCCCTTGTGAGCGGTCCCATGGTACTTCTCTTTTTCCGCAAGGCGAAGAAGCGTACCATGATGGTCACGATCTCCGTCATCGTCGGATTTTTCTGCCTTGTCGCCGCCGTGGCCGCGCCCGCCATGGGGGTCATGAAAGGCGACCTGCACTGGGTAAGCATAACCGAACTCACCCCCGACGGCGGCAATCAGTGGAGCATGCTGACCTGCATCTCGGCCGGGGGAAAAAGTCATGAGCTTCTTCTCGGCAGACGCGAACGCATGGAGGGGGGGATGAAGCTGAACCCGGAGGGCATTGAGGCCATACTGGTTCCGAAGCGACACAACATCAGTCAATGGAACTTTTACCGCTATAACTATTATGAAAACCCGCTTTTTACAACTTGCAACCTCGCCCTTGATGTCGACGAAAAAGGCGAAGGGGGAAATGTCTCCAGCCTGCCCATCAGCCCATGGGGAACTAGGCTGTTGATAGCAAATACCTTTATCCCTGAGCTGCGCCCCCTCTCCGTCAAGGTGAAGCAATCGGGTAAAGGCAAAATTGATATTGAGATAACAAACAACACCGGCAAGACTCTCAGCACGACAAAACTCATTCTCGGAGGATACGTCAACGCGAGCAGCTATTATAACTCGACCGGCATGGAGAACAGGTACCAGACCCTGACCATACCGGAGCTTCCTCCGAATAAGAAATACAGCTCCACCATCGCCGTCTCTCTCAGAACCACAAGGCGCGATCTTGAGTACAGCCTTTTCAACAAGTGGCAGTACTCCAAGTTACGTTCCATCGGGAGGTGCAAGATTGTTGTCCTTGATGTCAATTCAGGCAACAGGCTGCATCTGGCCATCTTCGCGGAGCTCGGGCTCACCCCCGGCATGGAGATAGGCGATTGCGATTTCACCGAAACCGGCGGGCGGCATTTCATAGTCCAGCCCGTTGATTCCACAACCATGCCGAAACTGGACGCTCTTTTCAGTGGCATGAACGTGGCTCCCGCGCCCCCTGAAAATATAAATGAAAACTGGTGAGAGGTTTTCTGCGCGTTTTTAGTGATTGGGGCAGATAAGCAACAGCGGGATAAAATTATCCTTTAGTATCCGCGATTAAACCCTTTCCCTGGTCTCGGTGGCATAGGGCACAAACTATTTTGAAACAGGCTGGAAGTTTCGGCGAATGTGGTATAATCCCCTCCTTGTGATTTTCCGAAGTTTTCATGCGCACCTTTGCGTCTTCCGCATATTGGTTATACATGGCTATATTGTTCGAGTTGTGCGATCTTGAGTTGACCCTCGGCGGGCACCCCATTCTGGACGGGGTTTCCCACAGTTTTCTTGACGACAGAAAATACGCCCTCATCGGGCGCAACGGTACGGGCAAGACCACCCTCTGCCGCATTATCGAAAAAGAGACAGAGCCCGACTCCGGTTCGGTGCGGCGCGACCCTTCCCTGCGGATCGGCTATCTCCAGCAGGGCAACGATATCGAAGGCGATGAAAATTGCATCGAATACCTGATGCGCTCGGGCAAGGCGGAGGAGTGGCGTTGCGGGGAGATCGCCGCTTCTTTTGGCTTCGATACCGCGAAGCAGGCCATGCCCGCAAGCTCCCTATCCGGCGGTTGGCGGACTCTGCTCAAGCTGGCCGGTCTGGTGGTGCTCGAACCGAATTTCCTCATTCTCGACGAGCCGACCAACTTCCTTGACCTGCGCACCCAGATCATCCTCGAAAAATTCGTCCGTAACTGGGCGGGCGGGGCTATGGTGATTTCCCACGACCGCGCTTTTCTCAAACGCACCTGCGCCCACACCCTCGAACTCAGCCTCGGCAAGCTGCACTCCTATCCCGGCACGGTGGAGGATTATCTCGACCACCGCGAGGAGAGGATCGAACACGCCCGGCGCGTTAACGCCACCAATGTCTCGAAGATGAAACAGCTCCAGCAATTTATCGACAAAAACCGGGCAGGCGCGAACACCGCCTCCCAGGCCAGAAGCAAGCAAAAGCAACTCGACCGCATCAAGCTGATGGAGGTCGAGATGGAAAACTATTCCCGCCGCATCCGTCTTCCTTCTCCCTCGCCCCTCCGCAAAACGGTTTACGAATGCAACAACCTCGCCATCGGTTATGGCGAGAAGGTTATTGCAAAGAATATTAATTTCTCTGTCGAGCCCGGCGACCGCGTCGCGATTGTGGGTGA
>JAFGWW010000159.1 GCA_016936955.1 Planctomycetota bacterium
CGGCCTCGGCAGTGGACCGATCCTACGCCCTGCTCGCATTGATGGGCCTGGAGAAGGTCAAGGACAGCTACCCCAACGCCCTCTCCGGCGGCATGCGCCAGCGCGTGGCCATCGCCCGCACGCTGATACTCAAGCCGAAGATCATTCTCATGGACGAGCCTTTCGGCGCCCTCGACCCCGTGACGCGCCACAACATGCAGGACCTGCTGGTCCAGCTCTGGCGCGAGGTGGAGGCGACGGTGTTTTTTGTTACCCATGACGTGACCGAGGCGGTTTATCTCGGCGACAGGGTTTATATCCTCTCCAATTCTCCCGGGACGATCCTGCACGAGCTGCGCGTAATGCCGCCCGACCGCCCCGCGAGAATTATGCAACGGGAGCCGGTTTTTCAGCAGTCGGTTTTCGCCATCCGTGATATACTTGACGCCCTTGAGGAAGGAAAAGACTGAGCATGGCGCAGCGCGTATCCACAATGGATTACATTGCCGAGGCTTTCAAATGGCACTGGAACCTCCTCGCCGTCGGGGCGGGAGTGGTGTTTTCCGTTTTGTCCGGCAAGCCAGATATGTTCATCCCAATTCTGGGCGCGGCGGAGATTACCTATCTAGGCCTCCTCTCCACCAATCCTAAATTCCGGCGCGCCATCGACGCCAGACAGCAAAAAGACGAGTCCACCAGTCTGCGCAAGGAACAGCTCCGCAAAATAATGAACACCCTCCCGACCCACGATAAGGAGCGTTTCGAAGAACTCAAGGAACGCTGCTCCACCCTCAACCGTCTAGGCAAACAGTTCCGCGGACCCGAGAGCACGGAGGAGTTCACCTTCGACAACATGCACATCGCCTCTCTCGACCGCCTGCTCTGGATGTTTCTGAAACTGCTTTACTCGAAGGACGCGATCGACCGTTTCCTGAACTCCACCGACCGTAACGAACTGTTGCGCGACGTGCGCGATACGCAGGGGCGCATCGACGAACTTGAAGCCGACGAGTCGAAGCGGAGCATCGTCCGATCCCTCACCGACAAGATCGATACACTCAACGCGCGGCTCGAGAATTACGACAACGCCGAGGGTAATTGCGAGCTAATCGAAGCCGAACTCGACCGCATCGAGCAGAAGATAACCGCCATCTGCGAGCAGGGTCTGAACAGCCGCGACCCGTCCTCGCTTACCACGCAGGTGGACGGCATTGCCGAGAGCATCTCCGCCACGACCAAGGCCATGCAGGACCTTGAGGTGGTGCCTGATCTCGAGTTTGACGACGCGCCAGAGTTTATCTGCGAAGAGTAATCTGAAAAAGGAGAGTCTATGGCCGAATGCGTCTGGCCGGAGTGGGTGGAAAAACTCAAGAGCCATTACCTCGCCGGGAGTTCGAGCTTCTTCCTCATCAACGGCAACGTTGACGACATCATCGGCTTTGACGACGGGAAGAATTACGATCTCTTCTCCATCTCCGATTTTCTGGCGGGCAAGCTTTTCGGAAATTACGACCTCGTCCTTCATTACGACATGGGACGCGGCCTCCGCCCCCATCCCGGCGGCGACCAGAAACGCCTCGACGAGATGAACGCCCTCCTCAACCGCCTGATGGGAGGCATTGCCGATCTCGGCCCCGAGCCGGAGAGGGTAATGCGTCTCCTCGATAGGCTTATCGAACTCATGCTCGTGGGGCGTACGACCACGATACCGAAGAAGACGGCTTTCATCTTCAACTACGCCGACATGATCTGCCCTCCCGGGGACAGGTATTCCCAGTTCCTCGCCACCTTCCTCAACTGGGCGCGCAGCCCCGTGGTCAAGCGGGTGAACATGGTTTTTATCCTCGTAGCCGGGAGTTTGGGAAGCCTGAACCCCGCCCTCGTCCAGAGCGGGCACACGACGGATATCCGCGTGCCCATGCCGAACCTCGAGGAGCGGAAAATATTTATCGACAGGCTCTTCCCCGACATCGCCCACGGTGTCGAGCGCATGGCGAAGTTGAGCGCGGGCCTGACCCTGACCAATCTCGGCAACCTCTTGCGCCTCGTGCGGAAACTTGAGAACACCGAGGTGAAAGAAGAACCCAAAAGCATCGCCGCCGACGAAGGCAAGGCTATCGCCGAGGCGGAAGAGGTGCGGGTGCCGGAATTCATGCGCAAACTGATTGAGACCAAGGCGAAGGATTCCACCGAGGTCGACCCCCATCCGGATAACGCCCCGAAAAAAATAAAACGCAGCAAGAGCGACGAGATACTGGTCAAGATCAAGAAGCAGCTGATCGAATCGCAATGTCCTGGCTTGCTCGAATTCGTGGAGCCAACCCTCGACCTCTCGCTTGTAGCGGGGCACACGGCGGCGAAGAATCGCCTTGCCGATGACGCGCGCCTGATCCGCGAAGGACACCTCGAAGCCGTGCCGATGGGTTATCTCATCTGCGGCCCCGTTGGCGTGGGCAAGACTTTTATCAGCATGTGTTATGCCGGAGACGTGGGCATCCCCTGCGTCACCATCCGCAATTTCCGCAGCAAGTACGTGGGCGAGACCGAAGCCAACCTCGAAAAAATTCTCAACGTCCTGCGCGAGCTCGGTCCCGTGGCGGTCATTATCGACGAGGCCGACGCGGCGGTGGGCGACCGCGGCGCGGGGGGCGACTCTGGAACCAGCCAGCGTGTCTTCGCCAAGATCGCCAGCCAGATGGGCAACACCGAATATCGCGGGAAGATAATCTGGTTCCTCCTCACCTGCCGCCCGGACCTGCTGCCCATCGACCTCAAGCGCCAGGGGCGTTGCGAAGAACACATCCCCCTCTTTTACCCGGAAACGCCGGGAGACCTGCGCGGCATGTTCCTCGCCATGGGAAAGAAACTCAAGCTGAACCTCAAGCCGGAGGCGCTGCCCGACATGTCTACAGTAGCGTCCCTGAGCGGCGCGGATATCGAAGGCGTGCTTACCCGCGTCAGACGCGATGCCATCCTTGCGGGGAAGGATATCGACAAGGATCTCGTCTCGGGCGCGCTGTCGGAATTCCGCAGCCCCCGCGGCCTTGAGCATGAACTGCAGATACTAGCCGCCATCCTCGAATGCTCGGACATGAAGTATCTCTCCCCGAGCACGCGGAAGCTGGTTGACGAACGCGGGTTCGATGTTCTTTCACAACGTTTCCGCGAACTTCAGGCGCAGGTGCGCTGATACTTATGGTTTATTTTTATCGTTCTGGCAGACTGGTATAGACATCCATGCAATCGATCGAGCGGCAGGCGGTTATCGCCCTTGCCGGAATTTTCCTGATCCTCCTCTTCGGCACCTGCGGGTATATGTTTATCCAGGGCTGGAATTTCATCGACTCCCTCTACATGACTACCATCACCATCACCACCGTGGGCTACAAAGAGGTGGGTGAGCTTAGCGAGTTAGGGCGCGTCTTCACCATCATCCTCATCCTCTCCGGCATCAGTCTTCTTGCGTATCTCAGTTCACAGTTTATCCAGTTCGTTATCCAGGGCGAACTTTCACATGCTTTCGGGAAAAGGCGAATGAAGAAACAGATCTCCGAGCTTAAAGGGCACTACATCGTCTGCGGTTTCGGGCGGGTGGGAAAGACCGCCGCGCTGGAACTGAAAGAAAGGGGTATCTCGGTCGTCATCTCCGAGTGCGACCAGAAACTATCCGAGCAGGCGCGCAACGAAGGTTACCTTGTGGTGCAGGGCGACGCGCTTACGGACGAGATCCTCATCGACGCGGGAGTTGAACGCGCAGCCGGGGTTATCTCCGCTGTAGGCGAGGATTCGGCGAACCTGCTCATCGCCCTCTCCGCCCGCGAACTCAACCACGACATATATATCATCGCTCGTGGTGAAGCGCCGGGTATGGACGCCAAGCTTCTGCGCGCCGGGGCGGACGTGGTCATCTCCCCCTACCGCATCACCGGGCGCGAG
>JAFGWW010000160.1 GCA_016936955.1 Planctomycetota bacterium
ACTACGCCCCCGAACGCCCTGCCCCGGGACACGCAAAGCCGGACTTTGTGGGCTGGAGCGGACTCGGCCCCGTGGCCGTCCTGCTTGAAGAGGTTATGGGGCTCCAGGCAGACATGGTCAACACTCGCCTGACAATAGACGTAAGCCTGCTGGAAGAATACGGCGTCAAGAATTATCCCTTCGGCGGAAAGGGCACGCTCGACATCAAGGTCAATTCGCGCGCTAAGGCGGAGACCGAACCGGAAATTGAATTGGAATCGTCCCTCGATTTCGAGCTGGTAGTAAAGTGGGGAGAGAAGGAGAAGAGCCGCAAGATAAGGGCTGGTGAATCCATTAAAGTTTAACGCAAAACCTTTGGGAACAATCTCATGCCGGCTGACTGGAATTAAGCTGTTTGACGCCTCTTTATTCTGACTTCAAACAGTTTGCGACTTGCTGGCTAAGGGCAACCAACCGGTATGGCTTGCGCACAAACCCCATGAGGCCGCTGTTTTGCATCTTTTCGATATCTTCGTCGGGTGCAAATCCGGAAGAGAGTAAAACACGGGCATCAGGACGGATTTCGCGAATGGCATGGAAGCAATCACGGCCATTCATCTCGGGCATGATCATATCAAGAATGACCAGGTCGATATTATCCGCCTCCTGCCGGTACTGTTCCAAGGCCTGTTTGCCGTTTTCGGCCAACAGCACCGAGTAGCCAAGGTCTTCAAGAATATCCTGCGCTGTCATCCGCATGACCGGCTCGTCGTCAACAACAAGAATGCGACCGATCCCGCGCACAGGTTCTGGGGAAGCCTTCTCTGGCGAGACGGGCGCGTCATGGGCAAGCGGCAAAAGGATCTGAAAGTTGGTGCCAACACCCTCCTCACTGTAGACCGTGATAGCCCCATGATGTTTCTGGATAGCCCCATAAACCGCAGCCAATCCAAGACCGGTTCCGTGCCCGACCTCCTTTGTCGTGAAGAATGGGTCAAATATCCGGGAAAGGTTTTCCGCGGAAATTCCGTGCCCGGTATCCCGGATATTGATCTGAAGGTATTCGCCGGGAACCAGATCGAATGTGCTGGCCAGACAATAGTGCTTGTCGAGTACGGTTGTCTGCGTCGAGATCTGGATTTCCCCTCCCTCGGGCATGGCATGGACTGCATTGATGCACAGGTTCAATATTGCGCTCTGCATTTGCGGGGGATCGGCGACCACCCTGCACGATTCTGCTTCAAGGGACGCGGTGATAACGATCCGCCGGTCTGTTGTGTTACGCAATAAATCCAGAGCGGAGTTGATTGAATCATGGACGTCAATAGCTGTTGAGGCCGTTGGCTGGCGGCGCGAGAAAACGAGCAGGCTTTCGGTCAGCCCGGCGGCGCGATTGGCTGTTTCCAGAATCAGATCAAGATATTTCCTCGCCAGGTCATTGCCCGAAACATGCGGGGAGAGAAGTTCCGCAAGCCCGAAGATTCCACCAAGCATGTTGTTGAAATCGTGCGCCACCCCACCCGCCAATTGCCCGATCGCTTCGAGCTTCTGGCTCTGGCGGAGCTGCTCCTGAAGGGCCAGATCTTCCGTCACATCGCGAAAAACCAGCACAACTCCGACGACATGGCCATCTTCATCCCGGATCGGCGCCACGCTATCGGCAATTCTGCGTTTGTTGTCGTCGCGTCGAACCAGAACGGTCTGGTTATCAAGGTGAATAGTCTCCCCGGTTGACAATACGCTCTGAACCGGGTCCATATCCGTCAGGCGCGTATCGGTGGAGATGATAGAGAAGACATCATTGAGATCCCTGCCAATCGCATCGTCGCGGTGCCACCCAGTCAGCCGTTCTGCCACAGGGTTGATCTGCGTAATTTTTCTATTTATATCGGTGGCGATCACACCGTCGCCAATCGAGTTTAGGGTGACGCGCAGGCGTTGTTCCCGATCAACCGCGAGGTGCTCCGCACGCTTGCGTTCCGTCACGTCATGCGCAGTTCCAATAATATATTCGAGAGCGCCGCTCTCATCGAAGAATGGCTCGAAGTTAGACTCAAACCAGCGCATCTCCCCGTCCGGCCGGAAAATACGCATCTCATACCTGCCCGGTCTCCTGTTCGCTATGGCTTGCTTGATCAGACGGTCGCCCATGTCCCGATCTTCAGGATGGGCTCGTTCAAGAATACCCTGGATGCTTGGCGCGAAATCTTTTTTTGAAAGGCCAAAAATACAATATACTTCGTTGGACCATGTCACTTGCCCGCTTGGGATATGCCAGTCCCAATAGCCAAAGTGTGCAAGCCTTTGCGCATCTTCGCTTCGCTGCCTTTCACGCCGCAAGGCAATCTCCGCATTTTTTGGCTCGGTGATATCGTGAGAGCTGCCTTGCACCCGTAACGGCTCACCCTCTTCTCTTGGCATAACGCGACAATGGAGTGAGATCCACCGAGGGTGCCCATTATCAGAAATAATGCGAATTTGGGCACTGCATGTCCCGCCCGTTTTAATCGTCTGCTCAATCATTGCGTCGGCTGCGGCAATGTCATCAGGGTGAACATACTTTTTTAGATTTGAACGCGTAGGCTTATCGGTTTCCGGACCAAGCATGAAAAATCTATATGCCAGAGGAGTAAAGAAGAATTCCTCTGTCTCAAGATTGAGCTCCCAATAACCAATGCTGGCGAGGTTTTGAAGCGCGGAGAATCGGGACTCCAGTAGATGCCCGTTTGTACTGGATTCCGGCTTCCCCGGATCGGCTTGGCCCATAAACCATCCCTTCCATGATTGCATCTTTGCCCTATACCTCATTTTAAGGGTATATAATTTATG
The DNA here is from genome assembly GCA_016936955.1 of Planctomycetota bacterium. Lineage (GTDB taxonomy): Bacteria > Planctomycetota > SZUA-567 > SZUA-567 > SZUA-567 > JAFGWW01. Next base: position 2,809 of record JAFGWW010000160.1, read on the forward strand.
CGCAACGCAAATTCCGTAGCCCTGAGGGCAATGTATGCGTGAACACGCAATTTTTCGGGAAAGAGCCGGAAAAAGCGATGCTTGCTCTTGCAATATGGATGAAATCGGTCATTATGGGCTGAGTTTTATCCTTTCTTATCAGCAATAATAAATCAAAGGAGTATTTGCGATGCCGATGCTGGATATGCCTCTGGAGAAACTCAGGGAGTACAAGGGGATCAACCCGTGCCCCGCGGATATCGACGAATTCTGGGACAGGTCAATCGCCGAGATGAAGGCTATCGACCCGCAGGTCGAGCTGGTTCCGGCCAAGGATTTTTACGTCCCCTTCGCCGAGTGTTTCGATCTATTCTTCACCGGTATCGGCGGGGCGCGGGTGCACGCGAAATATCTCCATCCGAAAAAATCTGACGCGCCCCATCCGGCTATCGTCGAGTTCCACGGCTACACCGGCAACTGCGGCGACTGGCACAGCAAACTCTGTTTTGTAGCTGCCGGTTTCTCCATCGCCTCCCTCGACTGCCGCGGACAGGGCGGCCTCTCCGAGGATGTTGGCGGCGTGAAAGGCACCACCCATCAGGGCCACATTATCCGCGGCCTTGACGATTCTCCCGAAAAGCTTCTTTTCCGTTCCATCTTTCTCGACTGCGCCCAGCTTGCCGGTATCGTGATGGATATGCCGGAGGTGGACGGCGGGCGCGTTGGCGCCAAGGGCGGCTCCCAGGGCGGAGCCCTCACCCTCGCCTGTGCCGCCCTCGAGCCGCGCATCAAGCGCGCCGCGCCGACCTTCCCCTTCCTCTGCGACTACAAGCGTGTGTGGGAGATGGACCAGGCCCAGCACGCCTACGCAGAGCTCAAGACCTTCTTCCGCCACTTCGACCCCCTCCATAAGCGCGAGGACGAGATCTGGACCCGCCTCGGCTATATCGACAACCAGCATATTGCCAAGCGCATCAAGGCCGAGGTTCTGATGTTCACCGGCCTCATGGATAACATCTGCCCGCCCTCGACCCAGTTTGCGGCGTACAATAAAATCCAGTCCAAGAAGAACGTGGTCATCTACCCCGACTTCGGCCACGAAGGTCTGCCCGACAGCGGCGATATGGTTTACGATTTCATGATGGGGTTATAAGAGAGAGGGTAGCAACCAAAATGCAGAACATGTTTGATAAAGACATCCTTACTTTCGTCAAGGCCTGCCACAAGGCGGGTGGCGAATATGGGCTGATGAAGTGTTCCAGCGGAAACATGAGCTGGCGCATCGACGAGGAGCACATGCTGGTTACGGCGAGCCGTTCATGGATGGCCGAGATAGGGGCGGAGCAGGTTGCGGTCTGCTCGGTCGAGACGGGGGATTCGCTCAACGGCGTGGTCCCTTCCACCGAGAGCCGCTTCCACTCCGGCATTCTCAAAAACAGGCCGGAGCAGAAGGTGGTGCTCCATTTCCAGAGCCCGGCGGCGACGGTTTTCGCCTGCACCGACTGCACAAAAACAAATTTCAATATTATTCCGGAAATAGGGTTCTATATCGGCGAGATCTCGATAATAGAATACGTAAAGCCGGCCACGGCCGAGCTTGCCGTGCGCGTTATTGAAGAGATGAAAAAAACGGCAGTGAATATGGCTGTCCTGCGCAACCACGGGATGGTTACGGTGGGCGCCTCCCTCGACGAAGCGATTCAGCGCGCCGTATTTTTCGAGCTCGCCTGCGGAACCCTGCTGAAGGCTGGCGACAAGGGTGTGCTTATCAGCGACGAGAATGTCAATTCGCTCAGATCCGGCGGATACGGTGACAAGAAAAAATAGGGTTTGCGAAAGTCAACCGGGGTGAATCAGGTTGCATGTAATCTTTAACGAAAGGCGAGGATGACTGAGAATAAAGAGCGCGACGGGGAGAGAAAACCGGGCTGGCATCCGCAGGAACTTCCGACCATTATGAGCAAGGGGATGATTGTCGGGTGGGTGGTTGCGCTGGTGGCCACGGCGTGCGCTTTTTATCAGAAACACATGAACGGCTCGGCCGTCGGGTTTATCGCCTGCCTCGGGGTCGCGTCGGTCGCCTTTCTCGCGATTTTTATCCAGTGGTTATTGAACCAGAGGAAATGAAGATGTGGGACATGAGAGCGCTGGGAGAGGTTCCGGAAATCTTCCCCGCCCCCGGTTTTGCGGAAGACGACCTGGAACCGATTTTTTATCGCGGGCCAGATTGGAAGGGTAAGGAGACGCGCGTCTTCGCGTGGATCGGGATTCCTGAAAATACGGGCGGCGATAAACTGCCGGCCATGGTTCTCGTCCACGGCGGGAGCGGCACGGCTTATCCCGAATGGGTCAGGCTCTGGAACAGCCGCGGCTACGCTGCCATAGCGATGGACACCTGCGGATGCTATACCGGCGGTGAGCCAAGCAACCGCCCGCGCCACGAACACGGCGGGCCTCCCGGATGGGGCGGGCATGGGCAGATAGGCGACGCGCCGGAAGACCAGTGGATGTACCACGCGGTCGCGTCTACAATTCTCGGGCATTCGATATTGCGTGCGCGCGACGAGGTTGACGAAAACCGCATCGGCATTACCGGCGTCTCGTGGGGCGGGGTGATTACATCAAACGCCGTGGGCATTGACAAACGGTTCAAGTTTGCCGCGCCGGTTTATGGTTGCGGATTCCTTGGTTCGGAGAGCGTATCCCTCTGCATCAACCAGAAGATGCCGGAAGCGGAGCTGGCGCGGTGGATGGAATTGTGGGATCCGTCAAACCGGCTCAAAGACGCGGAGCTGCCGATGCTCTGGGTCAACGGCACCAACGATTTTGCTTTCTCTTTCGACGCCTACAAAAAATCCTACCGCCTGCCCAAAGGCGAGCGCACCCTTTCGCTTCACCACGAATTGCTTCACGATCAGGAGACGGGATCAAAAAGCGCGGAGGTGCACGCTTACGCCGACCATCTCCTCAAAGGCAAGCCTGCCCTGTGCTACATTACAAAGGAATCGGCGCGCGCGGGTTTGATCGAGCTTGAATATGGCGGCGAGGTGCCGCTGATGCGGGCGGAGATCTGCTACACTGAAGACAGCGGGAAGTGGCAGGAGAGAAAGTGGAATAAAGAGATGGCTCATTTCAACGCGGACGCGCGGCGCGCGTGGGGAGAATTTCCTTCCGATACCACGGCGGCGTTTCTGAACCTGATCGACGACAGGGGAATGACGGTCAGCTCGGAGATCTACGAATTTTAACGGGACGCAAGGTGGTCCATTGTTTTGGGCCGACCAAATCGGTATTATCAGGGCATGAAGAAGATTATTCTCCATGCCCTTTTTCTTTTGCCCCTCGGCCTCTGCGCCGGGTGTCTTGACTTCGGCAAAAAAGACGCTGCGGCTCCGGGCAAAGAAAAGGCCGTTGCGCAGGCCAAGACAAGAGATCAGGCTGAAGTCGCGAAAGGCGACGGGCATGGCGCGGTAAATAATACGGAAGCGACAACCCCGGCATTTCCCGGCGCAGACGGCGCCCCGACGGGGAGCGCGGGCGGGGTGCAGAGTGGGGCGCGGATCGACGTCCACTCTGTTCGCATAGAGATGGACCCCGGAGCGGCGAAGATGGGCGGGCCGCTCAACCGTCGGCGCGAAGCCCTGATCGCGCTGATAAAAAATCCCGACCCCACACGCTTTGCCGAGCTCTCCCGGATTCTGACCAACGAAAATGATGTACACTCATACCTTGCGGCAAGTGCCATCGCCGCAATCGGCGGGATAGACGCGGAGCGGATGCTGCGCCAGGGTCTTACCGACAAGCGCGGGCAGGTGCGCTCGACGTGCTTGAAGGGGCTCACGGATCTGCGCGCCCCGAAGACGGCGGAGGAGGCG
>JAFGWW010000161.1 GCA_016936955.1 Planctomycetota bacterium
AGAAAACCTCGTGCATGAACAACTTCAAACAGATCGGGCTAGGTACGCTGATGTATTGCGGTGAATACAATAACTACACGTGGAACGCCAACGCCGCCAGCGACACGCAACTGCTGTATAAAGGCGGTACAACACTGAACGGTGGCTGGAATAGCACGGGGCTTCTCCTGTACCTGCGTTATCTCGATGACCAGATGGTTTTCCATTGCCCCGCAGTTACCAGCCCGGGGAAGTATTACTATTCGATGTTCAAGATGAGTAATATCGACAACCCGTCGTACTATTGGGGTAGTGACTACCGCCATCGCATCTGCAATATTGCTTACGGTCCCTACAAAGTCGACAAGCATTACAAAAAGGCATTTGAATCGGACAAGCTGGATGAACAATCGGAGCCGTATCAACAGCGCCCCTACCACCAGGGCGGTTTCAATGTGTTGTATCTGGACGGCGTGGTCAAGTTTATCAAGGGAATCCCGGCCACCGATGCCGGCTGGGCGAGCGAGAACTGGTTCAGAGACAACGCAGACAGATAAGCACACCGGAGAGCGGGCATGAGCGACACCATGACCGTCCACGTGGTTTTCAAGACCCACCTGGACATCGGTTTTACTGATTACGCAGCGAACGTTTTCAATAAATACATCACCTTCTTTGTTCCGCAGGCTCTCGATCTGGCGCAGGAGATGCGGGAAGGGGATTCCGGCAACCGCTTTATCTGGACAACCGGATCGTGGCTGATCTACGAATTCCTTGAAGCGGCTGACCGCGCCATGCGCGGGCGCATGGAAAAGGCCATCCTCGCCGGGGATATTGTATGGCACGCCCTGCCCTTCACCACCCACACCGAGATGATGTCGGCGGACATGTTCAGGGCGGCTCTCTCCCTGAGCAGGGAGCTCGACGCGCGCTTCGGGAGAGAGACAATCGCGGCGAAGATGACCGACGTTCCGGGCCACTGCCGCTCTATCATACCTCACATGGCCGGGGCGGGGGTAAGCTTTCTGCATATAGGGGTTAACCCCGCATCAAAGCCTGTCGACCTCCCGCCGATTTTTCGCTGGCGCCATCCGGAAGGAACCGAACTGGTTGTCAATTACGGATCAGGATACGACGCCAAGGGCGAGGTCAATGATGCGTCGGACCTGATTTATTTTGCCCATACTGGAGACAACCTGGGCCCGCCTTCAGCGTCTGACCTTGGGGCATGCTTTGCACAACTGAAGGAACGCTTCCCGGGTTATGATGTGCGGGCGAGCACCATGGACGATTATGCCCGCGCGATTGCGCCCTCATTCGACAGCCTGCCGGTAGTTACCGAAGAACTCGGCGACACCTGGATTCACGGCGTCGGCACCGACCCATGCAAGGTTGGGCGTTACCGCGCCCTCTCCCGGCTCCGCTCGGAATGGGAGGAGCGCGGCATCCCCATGGACAACTCGCGGGGCTGCGCCGTCTTTACGCGCAAGCTCCTCTGCATTCCTGAACACACATGGGGTATGGATGAAAAGACGCACCTCAAGGATTACACAAACTACAGCCGCCCCGACTTCGATGCCGCCAAAGAACGGGACAAGGTAAAAAGCGAGTCGGAGGAAAAGTTCGGCGCTTTCAAGATGATGGCTGATGAGGAAAGCAAGGATGAGGGGCACGCAATTCACGAGACAGGCTACCGGCATTTCGAAGACTCATGGCGCGAGCAACGCGCGTATATCGATCAGGCCGTGGACATTCTTGATGAAGAATTAAAGAATGAGGCGGTCAGTGTGATGGCCGCGACAGAGCCCTCGCGCTCCCCTCTGTCCGGGTTTGAGCCGTGCGATAATCCGGACGGCACGGCAGGAGATTTCGGCGTCAGGTTCTGTGCGGAGACGGGGGCGTTGGTGAGTCTGAAAACTCCGGGCGGAGACTGGCATGGTTCGGCGGAAAAACCTTTCTGCTGCTTCCGGTATGAAGTCTTCGACGCCGCCAACTACGAACGCTTTTTCAAATCTTACAATATTAACCACAAATGGGCCGAGAGCTGGGCCCGACCGGATTTCACCAAGCCGGGATTGGAGTCGGTAGCTGGGCTCAAGCATGGCCTGCATAAACCCGAGTCGGTTGTCTTTTCACGGAGCGGGAGCAAGATACAGGCCGAGTTCAAGATGCAGGAAGAGCTTCACGCGAAAAACGGGGCACCCCGCGAAGGGCGCATCGTTTATGACTTTTCGGGTAGTGAACTGAATATCGACCTGCAATGGTTTGACAAACCCGCCAACCGGATGCCCGAAGCTTTTTGGCTCTCCTTCCACCCGAATGTGGGCGAACCCGGCAAGTGGTTCATGGATAAAATGGGGAGCCCGGTCTCCCCTTTCGACGTGCGCATGAATGGCAACAGGGCGCTCCATGCGGTGCAGGACGGCATCAGCTATACGGGAAAACCGTCCATGCGGATCAGGACTCTGGATGCACTGCTCGTCAGTCCCGGTCGGCCGCGGATTCTGGATTTTGATGTGGAGCAGCCCAACCTCGAAGAGGGATGGCATTTCAATTTATACAACAACCTTTGGGGAACCAATTTCCCGATGTGGTGTAGCGATGATGCACGCTTCCGCTTTTCCGTTGTATGGTAAGCGCATAAACCCGGCTTCCACTTTTTAACCTGATGCGGGGGATTCTAATTCCCTTCATACGAATATCTCTCTTGTCTATCCCTAGAGGCCTTCACTGTAAATCTGGAAGGATTTTGAATATGCCGATTACGGAACGTTTTTTTGCCGATACCAGTTTCTGGAATACACCGATCGAAGCCGGGACCGAGCTTGATCCGGATAGCGAACGCTGGGCACGGTTGCTCTCGGAGCGGGTCGGGCAAAGCGGGTTTAATATTAACGTACATAACTGGACGATTCCGGTTTACCGGGCCGGAGACAAGACCCCGCGTGTTAACCTGAGCCCGAAATTGCCGGAGTGCTATCTCTCGCAGGGGAACTATCTGGCGACGGAACCTTACCTGAGCGAAGATCATCCTCTGGGTATCCACCAATCTGCCCGGGGCGCGATCCCGATTCCGGAAGAGGCAATTCCCGACAAGGAACATGACGCCCACATGAGCGTGGTCGATGATAACCAGAACATGATTTATGATATGTGGCAGGCCAGGCGTGAGGAGAGCGGCGAGTGGCGCACCAACGCCGCCATCGCTTACGATAAACATGGGGATGGCGTATTCTCCCTGGATGAAATCAGTCAGGTCCATAACGACGAGAGCATCCACTACTACGGCCCGTGCCGCGCTTCGGGGGTGCCTGCGGTTGCGGGGTTAATAATGCATCATGAATTGACCGACAGGTGCCTGCAACATAAACTGGCCTTTGCTTGCGAGTGTCCGGCGTTTCAGGA
>JAFGWW010000162.1 GCA_016936955.1 Planctomycetota bacterium
ACAGACATATATTCTCTCGGCGCAACCTTTTACCACCTTCTCACGGGGCAGCCCCCTTTCAGCGGCGGTAACAACAAGGACATTATCCTTGCCCGCCTCAGGATCGACCCCGTACCGCCGCGCGCCCTTCGCCCCGATCTTTCCGCCAAAACCAGCGGCCTTATTATGGAGATGATGGCGCGTAATCCAGAGCAACGCCCGCAGAATCCGGCCGAACTACTCGAAAAACTGGTCGAGTTGGGGGTGGACATGCTCTCGGCGGGAGACGCGGTGGGGGCCATCCAGAAAAGCCAGTCCACCCGTATTGCCAAAAAAGTCAGCCGGAAAACCACAAGGCACACAAACAGGGTTTCCAGAAGCGCCAAGACTGGCGGAAAGTCGAGTTCAAAGAAGATTTGGCTTCTCGGGGGCATAGTTTTTGTTGTTTTGTTGCTAGTATTCGGTATTATTGAGCTTGTTGGGTAAGAAAAACAATACCTTGCGATTGAACTGCCGTGAGCCTGCACCATAGCTCATGTCAGCATATAAAATCCCCGGAGGCCATAAATGCCTGCAAGAAATGTATTGATCCTTGATGACGACCAAGCTATCTGCAAAACGCTGGAATATGCTTTGGACCTGGAAGGTTTTTCCGTAAAGACCACAGATGACGGCGCGGAAGCCCTGCGCCTTATCGTCAAAGAGCACTTCGATGCTGTGCTGATAGACCTTATGATGCCGAAGATGCACGGAAAGGAATTCCTGCGCGAACTGCTTGCCCTACCCCGCTCCCATCAGCCGGCAAAGGTTGTTATCTCCGGCGCCTACACCCCGGAGACGGCCGACCTGACTGAAGAGCTCGGGGTTGCGGACTTTATCAAAAAGCCATTCCGCATTGAAGACGTTATCGCGCGTGTCAACTCTGCGATTGAAGCACGGGCAACAAAATCCCGCAAAGCATAACATTCACCACCAGATTAATTGACAAACTATCACCGTCACAGTAAACCAATGAAATGTTGAAACGAAAAAGCCCGGGCGCAAACCCGGGCTTTGTTTTTATCATGGCTTTCAGGAAATGGGGTTACTGGTTTTCCTGCTGGCTGAGTTCAGCCTCCCACTTCTTGAGATAATTATTGCAGATATCGACCTGCTCTTTGGCGTTCTTATTTTCGGGATCGATATCCTCAAGAATGGCCTGGTTGGTGATTGCAGCCTTTTTCATATCCACAACGGCTGCGCGGAGCTGGCCGAAAGCCTTGAGCAGCATGGCACGGCGGAAGAAGAGACCACCGACAAGCTTGCGCGGCCCCGGCATCTCGGGATGATCAGAGATACGAACCTTGGCGGCCTTGATACCCTCGTCGATAATGTCGAGACAGTTCTGCGCCCAGGCGTTGGCGTCCTCGGTCTGGCCCTTGCGCAGAAGGCCGACAGCGTTGGCGTAAAGCTTGCGGCTCGCGCCCTCGGCGGCCATGGCACGTCCGTACATGGCTTCGTTGTCATTGGCAACGAGCTTGAGGCAGTGCTGGAGGAGCTCAAGCGCGCGCTTATAGTTTTCGTGAGCCTCGCTCAGATTTTCATGGGCAGCGGCCTTGTCCTTGGCGCGGAGAGCCTCTTCATACTTGCGCCAGTATTCGTGGCCGAGATGGAGGTGGGCAAATCCCTTGCCGCGGAGGGCGTAATACGAAGCGGGATCAATCTCGCGTGCCTTGCTGTAAGCGCGGATTGCGTCCTCAAGTTCCATCTGGTTATAGTAGCAGTCGCCGAGCCAGCGAAATGCTTCTGCGTGGCGGGGGTTCTTGTTGATTACTTCGATAAGCTTCTGTTTTGCCTCCTCGAATTTGTGGGCATGGACAAGCTCGGTAGCTTCCATAAATTCGGTGGGCTGGTTGGAGGTGTCATGAGGAGCCGCATCTTCCGGATAGGTCATGGGCTCGCTTTTGGTGGGGTCGCTCTTCTTCTCGCTACCCCAGAACTTCCACCACGACTTTTTGCTGGTGCCGCGGTCAGAGTAGTCGGTACTGGCGGGAGGGGGCGGAGGGGGCGCGTCGTCGCCGCCAAACCAGGTTCCGGGCTTGGTGGCGCTGCACCCGGCAAACCCAAGTACCATCACCATCGAGCATATGGCTAGAATGCTTTTGCGCATGCGGCTATCCAACACTTTAGTCCCTCCTCACATAACACGAAAAATGGGCCTCGGCCCGAAATTATTCTAAATGGCTACAAGTTATGGTTTTCCCGGCGTAGCGCGGGAACGACCTGTGATTCAACTTAAACCGAATCAACCTCAATTTTTATCGAAAACAGGGAAAGGAATCAAGGCATTTCGGGTAAAAGTAACAATAGAGGTGTATCGTACGAACTCTTCCCTGCAGTAGCTTGACATGCAGGGGGCGGGTAACTACTATATAATATTGACTTTAAAGCCTTTTATGGGGAAGATTTCCCCGTATAATCATGAAGGTAAAACTTATTGGTGTTCAGGGAGCAGTTTTCACTGATCAATCCAGCAAGCGCGAAGGGAGTTGCTTGATGTTTCGCAAATATTCGGTTGCCGTCCTCTTTCTTGCGGCCATGGTAGTTGGCGGCGGTTGCGTTGAGCGCAAGATGGTTATCACCAGCGAGCCTTCCGGGGCTACGGTAGTCGTCAACCAGACATGGAAGGGCGTTACCCCTTACGTGCTTCCCTTCAAGCATTACGGCACCTATGATATCCTTATAACCCACAAGGACTGCTATCCCCTGCACGTAGCCGAGCCGGTTGCCGCTCCGCTCTACGAGCAGCCGGGAGTGGATATCGTCTCCGAGGTTCTGCTTCCGACCAAGGTCAAGGATGTGCGCAAGCTCCACTACAAGCTTGAGAAACTAGCCAAGCCGGATAATCTGGAAGATATTCTCTCCCGCAACGATGCGATGCGCGCCAAGTCGGAAGAGATCAGCGAGCGCCGCCGCATAAGAGATGAAAAGCGCAACCCCAAGGAACTTCCCCTTCACACCAAGAAGGAAGAAAAGGAAGCCAAGAAAGAGAAAGAAAAAGCCCGTGAAGAGGCTGTCAGCGAACCGGAGCTTGAGGGAAAAAATGCGGACAAAACCGCTCCCGAAGAGACCGACGACTCCGCGGCAAAGGCAGACGGCCCGGAAATCGAGTAAATTTACCGGCAAGCGGTTTCCCCATCCCGAAAGCCTGCATTCTCGGCAACCTACGGCACTCCACGGCGCGACGCACCGGGAGTGCCGATAGTATCGTCTGTTCATACAAATTGCGCCAATATCGGGTAGAGCAATGATAAAAGTCCATGGTCTTTCATCGAAAGCGTTGCGGGGGTATTTTCCTTCACTACCCACCCTGGCTTTCATTCTGGCCTGCATTGCCACCCTCACCCCGGCTTACATTCATGGCAGCGACAAGAAGAACATGGAGGAGGAGCGGCTGCAGCTTGCGCGCAATTTCTCCGCCTACGATTTCGAACCACGGGAAGACTCCCCCGTCGAGAGCCGCGACATGGACGGCGGCGGCTGGCCTGATTACTGGGAAGCGGTTATCGATGACAACCACCGCGCCGAGATTGTAAACAAAGCCCGCATCGTCCGCGACGATTTCGACAACAGCCTCCTCAATCCGCGACCGGGCCTGTATTACGGTGAGATCGGCCACGTCCTGCAAGTACCCTTCGATGGCACGCCCGTGGCGCTGCGCACCCGCATCCCGAAGGTGGTCGACCCCGACCTCGCCTACAACATCACCGCCTTCGCCAGAATGAAGGGGCTGGACAACAGCATCACCAGAATCTGGCTGGTATGGCTCCATATTGACGAAGCCCAGGGCGAGAGGGAACTCGATCGGGACGAAATCATTATCCAGCGCGGGCAGCGCGACTGGCCCGAGAGCCCCTTCTCCAAACGCATCAACGACCTGCCGGTTAAAAACGGGCTCAGAACCAACGGACTGCGCATCGTCTGTGAAATTGTCGACGACCCCAATATCCCCGGCGCCGACCGCCACGGCATGGCGTGGTTCGACGACATCAGGATCGAGAGCAAGCCCAAGCTCCGCATTAATCCGGTAATAAAACAGTTCGATCCCTTCGGCCACATCCCTCTAAAGATCGAGTACCTCGGCCTGATTGAAAACATCCCCGACCCCGACAAACCGGGCAGCTTCAAGGGGAAGAGTTACTCGCGGACAATTGAAGTGACCGATCTTTTCGGACGGGAGCCTCGCGACTCAAGCGGGGATGTCCTGCCCGAACTGGCTAACAACCGGACAATGAATCTCAACCCCGGCCCCTCGCGTTCGGTGGAGGAGACGATTAACCTTAAATTGCGGCAGCTCGGAATTCATTACGTCACGGTAAAAATGTTTGGTTACGACGGCTCGATTCAGGCGAGCGTCAGCCAGGCAATAGGTTTTACCCCGCCGCCTTCGGGCAAGCGCGTAAACGGCGGCGTGGATACCGACTCTACCGGGACTTACGGAATACTTCTCGGCGCCCCGCCGCAGGCTTTACTCGAGAAGAAAGGCACCCTCACCTCGCTGGTACAGCGCGCGGGGGTTTTTCAGGCCAAGGTCGACATCTGGCCCAAGGGATACAAACCGCAGGACGGCGCGTCATACACAGCCAACCTGACCAGAGAGCTGCGTAATATACGCGGCTCGGGCGTCCACATTACCGGCACCATCCCCAACACAGCCGAAGGCATGCGCATGGCGCCCATGCAGCAGGTGATGAAGGAGAGGACAGACGTGCTGGAGGCCGACTTCGCGGGCACGGTTTACCAGATCGGCCCGCACGTCGAATTCTGGCAATGGGGACAGGATAGCGACAATTCATTTACCGGGCACATTGATACCGAGGGGCTTGCAAAGGCAAGAAGCCTTCTCTCAAACATGACCAGCGTGATGATCTCGTCTTACCCGGTGAACCTTTCTTCCCAGCGCCCGCAGCTTCCTCCTGATGCAATCGCGCAAGCGGCAAGTTTATATATCCCGGCGGAGATGACGGCCGGGCAGATGCTGGACAAGCTGGTAAAGGTTGCACCCGACAAGTTCCGCAACCTCAAAAGCGACGACATCTATCCGCCCGAAAGCTTGAGCAAACTTATCCCGACCGGCATCAAGGACAGCGAAGCGCCGGACACCGGCAATTCGGGAATTACGCGGGTAATGCCGTGGGTCTCGCTTGAACTCAAGGCGGTTCCCCGTCACGAGCGTTCCGCCATCTTCGAGAGAGCTCAGCTTGAAGACATGACAACCAAGGCGGTTATCGCCAAGGCCATAGGCATGGATAAAGTATTTCTGGGGGAACTGGTCTCCCATAACGGCGGCCTGATACGCATAGAGGAAGACGGCAAACCCGCCGACCGCCCCGCCCTGCTGGCGGCCAACGTGCTTGAACAATATCTCGGCGGAGCAAAGTATCTCGGCAGTTTCCAGCTTCAGGGGTACGGCAAAAGATTCCCCAATTTCATCTTCGGCGACCCCCGGACGAAAAGCGCAATAATCGCCCTCTGGTACGAAGGTGCCGGCGAATCGGAAAAGCTCAACAAGCTTGAGATCGCGAGCCTGCCCCTTACCGTAATCGACATGGCTGGCAATAAGACACTCATCAAGAACCAGTCAACCATAAACGTCTACAAGGCGCCAATCCTCATAACGGGCCTGAGCATTCCCCTTGCCCTCACACGGATGAGCGTGGATATCTCGGACAACCCGCCGCTCCTCGCCCAGAGTTCACTCCAAAGGCAGGACGTGGTAATCAAAAACTATTTCGATGAACAGCTCCCGGCGGAGCTCAGAATACGTTACGCAGCCAACAGCCTTTTCATGACGGAGAACAACTGGACAGTCCGCCCCGAGGTGCTTGAGGATATCAACCTGCCAAGCCGCACGCCGGATACAATCCCGAGCGGCACTGTATCTTTCAGCGTCCAGCCCGACTCCAACAGCGTACTCGGTAAAACCCCGGGCAGCATGTCAATCACCCCCGACGCTCTCGAGTCCGACAAGTTTGTCCGCCTCACTCTCGACATCAACACGGCCGAGCGGGTAAGGATGCGCCTCCTGCGCAAGGTGCGCCTGCGCAGCGATCTGGAGGTCAATGTCCCCCCGCCCCTGCGGCAGGACAACGCAGACCCCAACACCCTCATCCAGATGTGGATCAAGTGGATACCGTCGCAGGATCAGGCCGGGCAATCCTCCATAACCATCGCCCCCTATTATGTCAGACAGGGACAGCTTCCGACCTGGCTGCCCAAGCGTTCCATCCCGGCTTCCACCGGCAACGATACCGGCGCACCCTCGCGAGTCATCAAATTCCTTATTCCACGCCCCCGCCGACCCGTCGAAACGTGGATCGGCCTCGAGGAGGACGGCGGCGACAGGTTTTACAAAATCAACGTAACCGACTACATCGCCCCCCTTGGCGAGCAATAATTTATCGGGCGAGAAGAACGACCACGCGCAGGCACGCTTTATGAATCCACTTTTATTTTTCTTCAATCTGAGCATGCACCGACGGCTCAAAGCCTTCCGCAAGGCCCTCGCCAATCCTGCTGAAGCACAGTTTGAACGGTTGCGCGCCGTAACCTCCGCCAACGCACAGACTGTATTCGGTAAGGAGCACGGTTTCGCCCGTATCGACAATTTCGGCGACTACCGCAAGGCCGTACCTATCCGCCCCTACGACGAATTCGCGCCCTATATCGAGAGAATAAAAAAGGGGGAGCAAAGAGTTCTCACCTCCGCGCCGGTAGAAATGTTCTCCATTACCAGCGGCACCTCGGCAGAGCCGAAGTTCTGCCCCGTCACGCGCCCCTTTACTCTCGAACACCACGGCGCGCATCTGATGTGGATGCTCCACTTCAGCAACGACCACCCACAGGTAACCAAGGGCAAGTATCTCTCTATCGTCAGCCCGGCCGAGTCAGGGCGCACCGTCGGCGGCATCCCCTTCGGCGCCTCCAGCGGCAAGCAATATCTCAATCAGGCCATCCCCGTAAGGCGCAAGCATCCTGTCCCCTACGAGGCATTCACAATCAAGGATTACTCCGCCCGATACCATGCGGTCCTGCTCTTCTGTCTGGGCGAGAAATTATACAACGTAACCTCGGTCAACCCCTCAACCCTCGTCATCCTCGCCCATACATTAAGGGATCGCGCTGCGAGCCTGCTTGACGATCTCGCGCGCGGAAGTCTCGACGGTGCGGGCGATATAGAAGCAGAAAGGAAAAGGCGACTAGAGCTGCTGCTGCGCCCCAACCCGGCGCGGGCACGCATGCTTGAAGAAATCCTGAAGCGGAAGGGCGAACTCCTCCCGAAAGACGTCTGGCCCGACCTGCAGGCGATGGTCACATGGCAAGGTGGAAGCGCGCCCTTTTATCTCTCCCAACTCGACGGACTGTGGGGCAAGGTGCCGCGCAGATGCCTCGGCCTCCGCGCATCGGAAGGGACCTTTTCAATTCCCCTGCGCGACAACGACCCCTCGGGCGTAATCGCGGTCAACGGCCACATCATGGAATTTACGGAAGAGCATGAAGATGTCCGGGCCGACTCCCCCACCCT
>JAFGWW010000163.1 GCA_016936955.1 Planctomycetota bacterium
AAGCTAAGGAGAAGAAAGCCACCTTCCTCCTCCTCGACGTGGACAGCCCCGGCGGGCTCGTATATGCGGCATCCAATATTATCGAAGCGCTCAAAGACTGCTCCGGCATCCAGACCGCAGCCTTTATCAGCGGCTCCGAATATAAAGGTGCATACAGCGCCGCGGCGGTAATAAGCCTCGCCACCCAGCGCATTGTCATGCGCGCGGGCTCCACCATAGGCGCGGCCACCGCAATCATCGTTGATAACGATGAAGGCGTCAAAAAAGCCGCCCCCAAGTTCCAGGCCGTATGGCGCAGTACCGCCCGCAGCGGCGCCCTCGCGGGAGGCCACTCCCCCGCCCTGAGCGACGCCATGATCGAGAGCAAATTCCCCGTTGCCTGCGCCTCGATTCAGGGCACCCCCTTCTTCGGTACCCAGGAAGACCTCAAAAAACTCGAGCTCTCCTTTATCGGGCTCTATAAATACAACAAGACCCTCAACAATGAGGGGCAGATCCTTACCCTTACCGGAACCGGCGCGCGCGAAGCCGGCCTTGCCTGCGCCACGGCCGAGAACCTTAATCAGGCCCTCGACCGCCTCGGCCTCAAGGACTGCACCCTGATCGACTTCAGCACCGAAGCCCAGAAGATTGTCGAAAACCATCTCAAGGAACTCCAGGAGATGGAGAAAAAGGTCGACAACGTGGTAAAATGCCTGAAGGATATGTCAAAGGCGATGGACGGGATCAACCGCACCCGTCCCGACGCACAGCAGTATTATGTCGCCCGCCTCAAAGACGCAGGTTTTGTGGACGGCGGCAAGCAGTGGTACGAATACAGCAACAAGTGCATCGACTACTGCCGCGACTGGCTCGATGGGGCGAAAGAAATCGTCAAGCTGGAAAAGTACCACGAAGAGCTCGGTCTCGACGAACACCTTGACATGGACCAGATTAAAGAGAACATTAAGAAGGTTGAAAAGTTCCTCCGGCTTCTGAAGAAGAACAAGAAGTCAAAAACCTTTGTCGAACTCGGCCTGAAGATGTAACCGCACCGGTAGTGTCCGGCGCGTAAAACCTTCCGGGCCGGTATAACCATTATGCCCGTCCGGAAGGCATTACCATGAAGCGCCACCTGCTCTGCATAATCCTGACCCTTGCCGCGGCCTGCGCCGCTATCTGCGGCGAAGAAGGTAAGCCACCAGCGAATACCGGAGAAGATGCCACGCCGGAAAATGCTAACGACCTGACCTTCAACGCAATCCGCGAGATGGTCGCCTCTGGTAAAATCGGGGAAGCGGTCACAAGTTATAACCGTCTCCTCCTCGCAAACGCCACAACCATAAACCGCGAGAGCGTCGATAAAGAAACGCACCGCTGGCTCCTCGGCGCGGGTTACCGCGAGAGAGCAATCTTCTCCCCTCTTCTCGAACCCAAAGACACCGCTTATCTGGAAAACAATTTTATCCTCTCGCGCATAAGCGCCTCCGTAATATCGGGGGCAAAGAGCGAAGAGGAACGCGCCGATCGTCTCTTTCGCTTTGTAACCTCAAGCCTGCTGCCCTATATCCCGCAGCCCTACCTTATCGAGAACCCGGTTGATGTTCTGGTGCGCGGATACGGTTCATGCGACCAGATGGCGTGGGTGCTCTGCTCCCTCGCCGAGCAGGCCGGAATCGAGAGCATGGTCGTCTTCCTCCGCGACCCCGCAACCGGCAAAAGCCCACACACAATCGCCGCCCTGCGCGTGAATGGCCTGTGGCAACCCTACGATCCCTTCACCGCGCAGGAGTATCGCCTGCCCAAGGGCGAACGCGCCAACCTCCTCAAGGCAATCAGAAACCCGTCCGCTATCGGACAACCCACCGCAGGCGAATGTCTCCTCATTGCCAACAACCTGCCATGGGCGCAGCTCCTGATCTTTACCAAAGAGCGCGGCGTCCTCCCCCGCTGGAGCCTCTTCTCCCAGACCGTGAAACCTGAAGAAGCTGTCCTGCTTCTCAAATCCGCCCCCCTCGCCGGGATTGCCCGGTTGCGCGCCGACATGGCGAAGGCGTGGGGCGTGAAGGGGGAGGATCTGGAAAAGGAGATGGAAAAAATTTCCACGGCCAGAGTTGAGAAAACCGGAGGCGCGCCGATTTCCGCACCCCTGATTTATCCGTATGGTGAATCGATCGCCCAAACGCGGCGCGAGGCCGATCCGTCATGGTTTGCCAAACATGCGCAATCTCCCGCCGCTGGCGCGCTCCGCCCAGTCCACCTTGTCCGGTTAACTGGTAACTTCACAAAAGCTCTCGAAGAGCTTGAAAAAGCCGTCCCCAACCTCCCGGCAGAAGAGCAGCCCCTTGCGAAACTAGTGCGGGCTGAAATCATGCAAAATATTGGCAATACTGAAGATGCGCATGCGATATTCGTTGAGCTGGCCGGTTCCTCCTCCCCCCTCGCCCCCTTTATCTGGTGGAACGCCGCCGAATGCGCCG
This sequence comes from Planctomycetota bacterium, assembly GCA_016936955.1. Classification (GTDB taxonomy): domain Bacteria; phylum Planctomycetota; class SZUA-567; order SZUA-567; family SZUA-567; genus JAFGWW01. The sequence goes on from JAFGWW010000163.1 coordinate 2,460, forward strand.
AAAAAGCGGGCAAAAAGGCGGAAGCGGCGAAGCTTTACCGAAAAGTCCCCGAGCCCCGCAAGGCCGCAGCCCTCAGTCGCGCAGAAAAGCTTGAAAAAGAGCAGTAAACTAGCGCATTTTTCTGCAAAACCTTTCCTGAATCCCCAATTCTTTCCATTAAACGCGGCAAAAGATGAATCCCCCGCTTTTATGGTATTGACGAAAACAGCTATTCAATCTACTATTCTTAGGTGCATCTTTTCGGTCTTTTTCCGGTGCAACAAAACACGAAACCTCTCAGACAATGCTGACCAACATCGTCGGAAGCGGCGATTTACGGAGGAATAATACATGCCTTGGGTAGATATCGCAGAAGCCGCCTTCACGCTCGGGGTATCGGAGCGCACGATCCGCAACTGGCTCAAATCAGGCAAGCTCGAGGCGCGCAACTCCAACGGCAGGCGCGAGGTACACATCCCCGACTCGGACGGCGCCCAGAACGGGCAGGCTTTCATGGATGATGACGAGGGCGGCGAGGAGAACCTCGGCGTCCAGAAGCGGCTTGAGGTGGCGCTTATCGAGTGCGGCCGCGTCAAGGGTACGCTGGCCAGTCAGGAGAGGATGATGGAATCCCTCTCCTCCAACATTGCCGAACTCAACGCCAAGCTCCAGAGCAACGAACGCGTTATCGCCCGCCGCACAATCTGGTGCGTGGCTATCGCTTTCGTCGGCCTTCTCGGATGGGTTCTCACCAAGAGCTTCGACGAGGCGCGCATCGCCGACAAGGAGAAGGCCCACATCACCGAGAAGGGCGAACTCAAGGACAGCTACAACAAGGAGCTGATCAAGAAGCAGGACGAGTTCATCAAGAAAAACGACGACGTCCGCAAGGAATACAAGGACGAGCTCAAGGTGCTCAAGGCCGACATGGAGAAGGAGAAGTCCGCCGCCCTCACCAAGCTCGAGGCCGACCTGACCAAGCGCCACACCGAGGAGGTAACCCTCCTGCGCGAGGAGATCAAGGGGCTCAAGGCTGAACTGGACAAGGTCAAGACCGCCAAGATCACCGCCGAGGCCAACCTCACCGCCAAGAAGGGCGAACTCGAACTAAACGAAACCAAACTGGCCGAAACCGAAAACCGCATCGCCGAACTTGAAAAGACGCGGCAGGAACTCGAAGCCGAGGTGGTCAAACTGAAAGCGCGCTGAACCACCCCATAAGCCACAACAACATATCAATAATAAAAGGGCTGTCTGCTGGGGGACGGCCCTTTTTTAATGGTACATGCTTGCAGTCTATCCTGCTTCTTG
>JAFGWW010000164.1 GCA_016936955.1 Planctomycetota bacterium
AACATTCCCACTCAAGGTCAACGCCGGAAGGGCTGATAAGCGATGTCTTGACGGGCGAGATCCATTTGCCGACCGGCGGGGTCCTGTCCACGATAATGACAGTCTCCGGGCGGGTGCCGGATACGGGCGCGCGTTCGCGGTTGCCGACGTGGTCGGTGCCCACGGTCATGAATCCGTACACGCCGTCACCGGGTACGGTTACGGTCATGGGGCTCTTGGCGTCAGGGTCTTCACCGTAAAGGCTCCACGTCTTTCCCATGTCTTTGGTCCAGTAGAACTCGACCTTCTTGGGGCCAACGTTGCCGATGTCGCGCACGGTGTACTGGATGCTGAAGCGCGTCCATGGTACAACCGGGGCGTCCGGCGGTATGCGGTTAACCTGCGCCATCGCGGCCAATGCACTGCCGGATGCGGCAACAGCACACGCCGTAAATATAAGAGCCATCAGGACCTTGCGGATCATGTTCACCCTCTCCTAAGACATGGATTGACTTCGGCCTAAGTGCGGCATGCCATCAAATGCGAAAACTGGCATAATCTTGCATACGCCTGCCGGATAATAACTGGTTTAAAATAAGATAAGATCATTTATTATATGCAAAGCAGCCGTCAGCTGCGCCCCTGATGCACATACCCCCTTATCTCAACTCTCTCTAAGGTAATAAGAGTATTCGCCGCAAATAGTTAACGCAAGCTTTTTTCCTTCTGAATTTAGAGTTCTCAAATAGTCTTGCCCTTTACGTGTCATGCTGTTAGGATGTGGCGGTGAGGTTTCTGTTCATCAAACGATGGAAGCAATAAGGAGAATCAGATGCCCGGAGAAGCATGGAAGAAAAAAGGGCTCCCAGATCTTATTAAAAAACTGGTAAAGACTTACAGCGATGGTAAGGGCATAAACCAGCTTGAGGGGCACGACCTTCCCAAGCAGGAGGTGCTCTTTTCCTGCCTTGATCGCCTGATCAGTATCATCTTTCCGGGGTTCAACGACGAACACCCGGTAACCGAGGCGAATCTTTCCTATCATATCGGGGATCTTGTCAACCATATCTATATCGATCTGGTCGACGAGGTTGAACGCGCCCTGCGGTATGAATGCAAGGTCAAAAAGTGCGACCATTGCGATGTCCGTTCCCGTTCAGAGAAGGCGGTTGTCCATCTCCTCGACAGCCTGCCGCGCATAAGGAATACGGTTAAGGACGATGTGCAGAAGGCGTACGACGGCGACCCGGCTGCGGACAGCTTCGACTCCATTATCCTTTCCTATCCCGGCATTGAGGCGATCACGATCTATCGCCTTGCCCACGAGCTTTATATCATGAAAGTCCCGCTCATTCCGCGCATCTGGAGCGAGCGCGCCCACTCACGCACGGGAATTGATATCAACCCCGGGGCGAATATCGGCCCGCGCTTCTTCATCGACCACGGTACGGGTGTGGTTATTGGTGAAACCTGCGATATTGGGCACAACGTTGCTATTTATCAGGGCGTAACCCTCGGCGCTCTTGCACCGGCAAAAGGGCAGACCCTGCGCGGTGCCAAGCGGCACCCGACCCTTGAGGATGACGTGATTATTTATGCGGGGGCAACCATCCTCGGCGGCAATACCGTCATCGGCAAGGGTGCGGTGATCGGCGGTAACGTCTGGCTCACCGACAGCGTCGCGCCGGGTACCAAAGTCGTGATGGCCAAGGCCGACCTTGTTTTCCTGCAGCCCGGTTCCCGCAAGGGCGCGAAAGAAAAGAAGGCCATAAGGAAAGGTGAATTCGCTTGTCCGGCAAAGCCTCTCTGCGAGGCTGATGGAACAATCAAGCATGGTTGAGTGAGGAGAATTACGAATGCGTACCAGATTAATCGGGGTTATGCTGTTTGTCTCCATGGTGCTTGTCTGCTCCGGCCTCAGGGCGGGAGACGAGAAACCGGAAGCCAAGAAAACTGCGGAAGAAAAGAAGGCGGAAAAGCCTTACGCAAAACAGATGCAGCAGTTTGCCGAGAAGGATGAGAAGACGCCCCCTCCGGCAGATCCGATCCTTTTTGTCGGAAGTTCCAGCTTTACGAAGTGGAAAGAATGCCAAAAAGACATGCTGCCCCTCGTCGTCATTAATCGAGGCTTCGGAGGTTCGCAGATCTCGCACCAGATCATGTGGTTCGATCAGGTGGTGAAAAAGTACAAGCCCAGCCGTATCGTCATGTACTGCGGCGAGAATGATATCAACGCTGGTGTAAGCCCCGAGGATGTGGCCGGTAGGTTCAAGACCTGGCACAGCATGGTCAAGGAAGCGCTGGGCGATATCCCGGTTTACTATGTCTCAATGAAGCCGAGTATTAAACGCTGGAAGATATGGGACAAGATGGTGGCCGGCAACAAGCTGATTTCCGAGTACTGTGAAGTCGAGAAAAACGTCACCTTTATCGACGTCAGCGAAGGAATGCTCAAGGACGGCAAGCCCCGCGAAGATATCTGGCTCAAGGATAATCTTCACATGAACCGTAAGGGATACGCCGATATCTGGATCCCCGCCATCAAGCCTGTTCTCGAAACGGCTGTAAATAAAGCGAAGTAGGCAGAATAATCTGTTGACTCTCGCAACGTTAGGGTTATCTTCAGGCGCAGGCAAGGCTTGTGCCTGGAGCTTTGGCTGTTATTGTTTTTTTGCGGGGTGAGCGTGACGGTTGCGCGTGTCCTTGTGACATGCGAGGAAAGTCCGGCCACCACAGGGCAGGGATGTGGGTAATGCCCACCGGAGGCAACTTCAGGGGCAGGCAACAGAGAGCATACCGCCGATGGCCTTCGGGCACAGGTAAGGGTGAAAGGGTGGGGTAAGAGCCCACCGCGGAGCTGGTGACAGTTCCGGCACGGCGACTGTCCTCCCGGTGCAAGCGCAAATAGGGGTCGAAAGGTTTTATCTTGCGGGGCTGCCCGTCCCGCCACAAGACCCGGGTAGCGTGCTCGAGCCAGTCGGCAACGGCTGGCCTAGACAAATA
>JAFGWW010000018.1 GCA_016936955.1 Planctomycetota bacterium
CGGCGTCGGCCCCGGCGACGAGGTGGTCTGTATCCAGACCGAGCAGGTTGTTCCGGTTGGCCCCCATCTTCTCGGGCGCGTGCTGGATGGCATGGGTAGGCCGATGGATAACAAGGGCCCGCTTTACGCGACAGGCACCGCGCCGGTTTACCGCGATCCTCCCGACCCGGTGATGCGTCCTCGAATTTCTGAAATCCTCCCGACCGGCGTGCGCGCCATCGACTCGTTCCTTACTCTTGGCCGCGGCCAGCGTATCGGCATCTTCTCCGGCACGGGCGTGGGCAAGTCGGTTCTGCTCGGTATGCTTTCCCGTTTTACCAGTGCTCAGGTTTCGGTTATCGCACTGATCGGCGAACGCGGCAGGGAGGTGCGTGACTTTATCGAGCGCGACCTCGGCGAAGAGGGTTTGAAGCGCAGCGTGGTTGTTGTCGCCACCGGCGACCAACCGGCTCCAGTCAGAGTCAAGGCGCCTTTCGTTGCCACCGCCATCGCCGAATATTTCCGCGATCAGGGGATGGACGTTGCCCTTCTCATGGACTCCTCGACCCGCCTTGCCATGGCCCAGCGCGATATCGGTACCTCGGTCGGCGAGGTTGCCGCCGCCAAGGGTTATACGCCCAGCGTTTTTGCCATGCTGCCAAGGCTGATGGAACGTTCCGGGCGCAGCGAAAAAGGTTCCATCACCGGCTTCTATACCGTCCTCGTCGAGGGCGACGACATGAACGAGCCGATTTCTGACGCGGTGCGAGGAATTCTCGACGGGCACATTATTCTTAACCGAAAGCTTGCCCATCGCGGCCACTTCCCCGCTATTGACGTCAACCAGAGTATTTCCCGTCTCCAGTCGGAGATTGTTGAGAAAGACAGGCTCGAAGCGTCACGGCGCCTGCGCGAGATGATGTCGGTTTACGCCGACGCGGAAGACCTGATCAATATCGGTGCTTACGCGCAGGGGGCGAATCCGGAGATTGACCGGGCACGCGTTCTTATGCCATCGTTAAATGAATTTTTGAAGCAGGATATGTACGAGCCGTCTGCCTATGAAGAGACCATGCAGCGCGTACTCCAGCTTGCGGGGCAGACCAAGCTTACGGTCGCGCCACGCGGCAAGCCGAACAATGGGCAGGGAGCGCCCAAGGCATGACGATGTGTAAAGTAAGGGCGCTCGCTCTCGCGCCTTTGTTCCTGCTTTGCTGGCATGTTTTCGGCTACGCGGTACTCAGGGGTAACTCTTTCTTCTGTTGGGGAGCAAACTGCAAGGGGAGGGCCTACATCGACTGCCCTTTTCCACGCAGCCAGGACGATTGCATGTTTTGCTGTACCAAGGAATTTTACCGGCCCGAACTTGAGTTTGAAGAGATGCTGTACCGGAAAGGCGTGATCTGCGAGTTAGTAACCATCCAGTTCGGATGGTGTTCGTGCGAAGAGGCTGAATAATAATGGCAAAGAAATTTGACTTCAGATTGCAGCCGGTTCTCCGCTATCGCGAGATGATAGAGAAGGAGAAGATGAAGGATTTCGCCATCGCCAACCGAGAGGTCGACGAGCAGGTTTTGCACATGAACTCCATGCAGGATGAGCGAGACTCCACCCAGGATGAGGTGCGCGAAATATATGCGAAAAACGAGTCATTCGACAAGGTGGTGGAGCATTACCGCTTTATCAACGCCGTCGACTTGCAACTCGCCATGGGGGCGAGGAAACTCAAAAAACTTGAAACTGTGCGGGACGACAAGATGAGAGTCTTTATCAACTCCCGCAAGGATCGCCGCGCCCTTGAGCTTCTCAAGGACAAGAAGAAAGAAGAGCACGACTACGACGTCTCCTGCGAGGTTCAGCATGAGCTTGACGAACTATCGATCAGGGCAAAGCGTCGCCGGGACGAGGAAGAATCGAAAACTACCTGATCGCCGTCCGCGTGGACTTTCGGACCGGCGCCGTAATTATTAAGGAGGAGCATCCCCGATGGCCAAGCAGTCAATGGTAAGCCAGATAGGATGGTTTGTAATATTCGTGATGGGGTTCAACTTCATCGGCCTCGCCGCCTTTGTGGGTGGAATGTACTTTACCGGCAAGGTCAGCCAGAGCGACCTTGGCGATATCCTGCTCGTCCTTTCCGGCGATAGGAAATACGCCATGAGCGTGGCGGATATTGAGAAATACCGCGATCTGCTCAAGAAGGAAGATGAGCGCAACGCCGCCGCCACCGAGACTGAAGGTGACGTCCTGACCCGCACCGAGTCTGCCCGCGCCCTCAAGGAGCAACTTGAGATCCAGCAGCAGAATTACAAGGTGCTTATCGAAAATCTTGACCGGGAGAAGACAGAACTAAAGCGCCTTGCCGATGCGAATGAAGCTCTCAAGGCGCAGATGCAGAAAGATCGCGAGGACTTTGCGGCGGAGATCAAGAAAAACCTTGTCGTCAAGGATGCTGACGAGACCAAGGAGCTGCAGAAAACTCTCCAGAGCATGGACGCCGCCGACATTGCCCTGTTTCTCGAAGGTGACATGACCCGCCCGCCGAATGGTGAGTATCGCGTGGCCGATTATGTGAACAGGTATATGAAAGCCGACTTCCGTGCCGAGGTCTTTACCGAAATGAAACCGGACGCCAGACAGAAAATCCTGCCTCTTCTTGCGAACAAATATGCCGGAGTGGAGCCGGAAAAAATTGCCGACGAATGGCTCTCTTCAACAAGATTTCCTACCACCGTGAAAGCGGAATTATTATCTAAAATGCCTGCCCCGCAAGCACTTGCAACTTATTTGCGACTTGATTCCGCTTCTCAGCGAGAACTGGTACCGTTATTGCTTGCCAAGTAAATCAGTGAAAGTTATCGGAAGAGGCGGAGAGAGAAAGCAGGGAAGCAGCTTCGCCTATCCTACCCGACAAGGACGTCGATGGGGGAATGGACTATTGTCCGTTGCTGACGCAATCTCAGATATTGCCGGTGGTGGCGCTGTGCCTGTGCAAATACTTCCGGCGATTGTGCTCTTCCTTTGCCTCGGCTTTTCGCTTGTTGCCGGGGAGGAGGGGGAAGGCACCGTAAGGTGGACCCGCCCCGGCCCGATACCTTCCGCTCCCGGAACTAAGGGAACGGCGCGTGGCGCGAGGCTGCAGGTTGAGGTCGGCGAGGTTGTTGCGATTACTGACGTGGTCAATGTCCTGCGCGAGAACGGAGACGGGGTTTACGAGGAGAAGAAACTTCAGGTCGGCGACAAGGTTTTCGTCAATGACAGGATAAATGTCGGCGTCTCCTCCTCGATCGAGATTACTCTTGGAATAAACGCCAGGCTGCGGGTAGGGCCGGGTTCGTCGATGAGGATTGTGGACCGGACTGATATCCCCACCAGCGACAACAAAGGGGTGATGACGAAGCGCGATGTGGAGCTGACCAGCGGGTCGGCAAGAGTAAGGGTAAGAAAAAACGAGATAAGCGCCTCGCCCATTCTTCTGATCTCCGGGGATGTGCAGATAATGCTCCAGCGTTCGGATGCGGTGATTGAGCGCAGCAGGGAAGAGTCGGAAAACACGGTCATGATCCTGCGCGGTAAAGCCGACGTCAAGATGAAGACCAAGGGGCAGGGGGGCTGGGAGGAGTCGGAAATTAAATCTGTAGAGGCGGAGAAGAAGCCCCAGAAAATTGTAATCCCCGACGGGAGCCTGAAAAGCCTTCCTGAGGCTACAGAGGTGAGTGATAAAGAGTTTGATGCCGTAAGAAACAAATTGGCATTCACGATAGACGAAAAATTGAAGCGCCGCCCCCCTCCGCGTGAAAAAGACGACGAGTTGGACGGCCCCTAGGATGAACAGCATGAATAAATTTATGATTCGGGAGGAGGTGGATCTTGGCGTCTGATATTCTGTCCGGACTCATCAGTGGGATATCGCCAGGAAAGGATTCCGCAAGCGGTCAAAGGAATGGCCAGGAAAGCTCGGCCACCGATGCTTTCTCCGGTTTTTTTCGCACCTTCGTCAATGAGGCTGATAGCGCCAGTAAAGCTCCGCGCGCGGACAAGCCCGCGACTGGGCAAGCCGGGGATTTCTTCTCCGCAGACGACGAGACCGTCACCATGGAGAGGATCGCCAAGCTGACCGCCAGCGGCGCGCTCAAGAAAAAAGAAATCGAGAAGATGGACGATGACGACTGGCGGGACCTCGAGGCGTGGGTTCTGGCCGGTGCGGGTGGCATGTTCGAGCCGATTGAGCCAAAGGTGGATCTCTCCGGCGAGGTCGCGGACGGTGAAGAGGAGGGGGACGGCGAAGGCAAGCTCCCCGATATCCTCGGCAGCCTCATGGCGCTTATGGACGCGATGAAGAATGTGGAGGGCGGGGATGGTGACGCGCAGGACGTTGCGGATATCCTTTCGTCCATAAAGCAGGCTGGCGGGGACGCTAATGCCGTGCTGGATATCCTGCTCGGAAAAGGCGCCTCGGAAGGCCTTGATCTCAAGGCTTTCGGTGAGGCATTTATTCAGGCCATATCCCAGTACGCGGGCGATGGCGAAGGTGATATGAATCTTGAGCAAGCCCTGAATGCCGCCTCCGAACTCAATCTTGAAAATCTTGCAAATGCGCTTGAAAAAGCTGCATCCGACCTCGGTATCGATATTGAGGTCTCCGAGAATTCCCTGAAAGATATACCAGAGTCTGTGGTTAAATCATTGGCTCTGAAAGTTGTGGAAAGCGGTTTCGGGGTGGAGCAGGAATCCTCCGGCGCGAATCTTCTCAAACAGCTTGAACTCAATAATGAGCTGCGCGAGAAACTTGCCCATGCAATCGAAGCTGCGGCTGGGAATGCGGAAAGCTCCGACGCTGTTGCGGTTGGTGAGGAGACTTCCGCCGATCTCTCCGAAGAAAACATGAATGATGAACAACTCGAAACAGATGATGCCGAAAAGATCGACGCGAAAATAGGGGCGAAGGCGGACGGGAATACATCGAACTCCAGGCCGGAAGATCCAACACTTCATGCTGAAGATGAACCCGGCATGGAAAAAATTCATAAGCATAAGGGTGACGAGAATCTCGCGATTGATGGCAATAGCGATGGAGATGACGATTCTGCCATGATTGACGATGGCATCGAAGCCGTTGCTGTCAAGGCTGACGTGCATGTCGCGTCCGACTCTTCTGTGGCAGGCGAAGGTTCCGAGCACGGGGTTCAGCAGATAACCTCGACGCAATCGACGGCCAGCGCGAGTCAGGCTCAGGCCCACGCTGCGCGCGAATCGGAATACGCCAACAGCCAGATGCTGGAGAATATCAATCGTGTGGAGCAGGTGATGCGCCTCTCTGTCAAGCGCGGCATCCAGCACGTATCGTTGCAACTCTCCCCACCCGATCTGGGTCGCGTCACCTTGAACCTTCAGATGAAAAATGGCGTTTTGAACGCCGAGATCAGGACTGAGAACGTCGACGCGCGCCAGTTCCTCATGTCCGGTCTCGACCAGCTTAAACATAACCTTCAAGTCCAGGGCATTGAACTGGAACACTTCGATGTCAACCTGAACGGCAACGGGATGTCGCAGGGGCATGAAGGTGCGTGGGGTAACGGAAGCAACAATAACCGCGGATCGCAGGGCGGCAGGCAGCAGCAAGTCGAGACTGTCGAAACCTCCGCAAAAAGCGATTCCGGAGCGGTGTGGGGTGATGGAGCATTGAACGTTGTCGCCTAGGCGCAACGAGGAGGGAATACCATGTCAGCCAGCGGAATTGAAAATTATTACGTCTCCAGCACCCAGCAGAAGTCTGAGGAGGAGGCGGCCAAGAGTGCTAGCCAGAAGGACAGGGTGAGCCAGGATGAATTCCTGAAACTTCTGACCGCCCAGCTTCTTCATCAGGACCCGCTCAATCCGGTCCAGGACCAGGACTTTACGGCCCAGCTTGCCCAGCTTCAGGCTCTCGACCAGCAGGTCGATATGACGAAGGCTGTGCAGGAGATGAATACCTCGACCCAGTTCAGAATGGCGAGCGAGATGGTGGGCAAGATGGTGAGCGGAACCGATATCCTCGGAGATAGCGCAACCGGTGAGGTGCTTACCGCGTCTATCGATGACGGTGTGGTTTATGTCACCCTCGATTCCTTGCAGAAGATAAGTTACAACCAGATCAGCGATGTCACCGGCATATCGGAAGCGGTCAGCTACGGTAATGACCTGCAGAATGCAAGCAGCCTCATCGGACGCCATGTAAGCGGGACGAATCTGGAAGGCCAGCAGGTCAGCGGCATCGTTAAGTACGCCCTCCTTTCCGGCGGAGCCCCATTCATCGAACTCGAATACGGCCAGCAGATGTCTCTCGACGGCGTGGTCGAGGTTCGCGAGGCGACAGATGCTGATAAACAGTTCTACTCCGATCTTTACGAAGCCAGCGATCTTGTGGGATCTACCATAGATGGAACCAACGCTGATGGCGCTGATGTCAGCGGAACCGTAAAACGCGTTTATGGGCAGGGAGGCATCGTCTATGCCGAACTTGATAACGGCGAAATTGTTCCATACGCCAATATAACGGAAGTACAATAAGCAGCATAGTTTTGATTGATTAATCAGTGTGTGAAAACACGCAAGGCACGAAAGGAATATATCATGGGTTTAAGTCAGGCACTCTTCAGCGCAATCAGCGGTCTTGTCAACCACCAGCGCGCAATGGACAACATCGGTAACAACCTCGCGAACGTGAATACGGTCGCTTTCAAGAAGGGCGTCTTCCAGTTCCAGACCCTGCTTGAACAGACTATTCGTGGCGGCACCACGGCTGACGCGCAGACCGGTCGCGGCCCGATCAACCCTATCAGCCTTGGCCTCGGTACCCAGACGGGAAGTATCAACAAGGTAATGACCCAGGGCGCCCTCGAGGTTACAAACAATGTTCGCGACATGGCCATCGACGGCAATGGATATTTCGTCCTCCGTCAGGGCAACAGCAGCGTATATACCCGCGACGGAACCTTCTATCTCGGATCCGACGGAACCCTCCTCGGCAACAGCGGCCTGCAGGTGCAGGGTGTCATGGCTGATAACGGAACCGTGCCGGATAGTGGCGACGTGAGTGATATTATTATTCCGATCGGTCAGACCGGTGGTGCGAGAGAGACCACCATGATCTCCATGACCGGCAACCTTAACTCCGACCAGGAAATCGCCACGGGTCTGAAAATTACCGGCGCCCTTCCGGCCAACGCAAACGTCGCGTCCTATCTCGGCGGTACTGTACAGGAAACATTCAATACATGGGATGCTCTCGCCGGGCAGGCCATGATCAACGGCGGCACGGTACAGACCTCGTCCAACTTTGCGTGGAACAACGGCGGTACCCTCGAAGCCCTTGACTCCGCAGGTGGCGCCGGGCTTGCGACCGACATGAGCGATATTTATTATTTTAACGGAAGCTCCTGGGTTCAGCCCTTCTCCACCATAGCCGACAACGATGAGATTACCATTGATTTCCGCAAGGGCGGACGTGCCGAGAGCGCAACCTTCGTATATAATACTGAAGTTGCCGCACCTTCAAATACTCTCGAACACTTCCTCAATTTCCTTGCCGGTGACGTGGACGATACCACCGATATTACCGATGTCAACGCGGTCGAGACCGAGACCAGGCGTCTGCAGGGTGGCGCTATGGGCACGATCAAAACCGCTGGCCGTGTCGGTATCGACAACGGCGGCACCAGCAATTATGACGTTCCTCCGGAAACCGCCGGTGCCTTCCAGCGTACCTATCAGAACGCCGCCGACTATAACTCTGACGGCGTTGCAGACGGCAACAGCTATAACGTCTCAATCGTCAGCAACCTCGGCAGCGAGAACGCGATCGAGGATATCGAACTCGTCTTCAACAACGTCCGCTATACCGACATTTTCAACTCCGATGTCGATTACGGACAGGTGCAGGGCGGCAGCACAACCACGAACATGATTGTGTATGACTCTCTTGGCAACCCCAAGAGTGTCACCATGCAGATGAGCCTTGTGGAACGCGACACGAACTTCAGCACCTGGCGCTGGGTTGCGGACTCTACCGACGACACCGACGCCGATTTCCAGTTTAATAACAATGTTCCTGTGGCAGATATTACGACAAGCACCAACGTCGGTACCGGCCTTATCCGCTTCGATTCAAACGGCCAGTTTGTTCTTGGTAATGAATATTCTGAATCAAACGGAATTGCGATCACTCTCGAAGATCAGGGCGTAAACAGCCCGCTCCAGATTCGCATGCAGAACAGCCTTTCCTCTAACGAGGACCAGGATCTAGACTTCAGCGCCCTCACTCAGGTTGCCGCCGCGAGCGACTTCAACCTTGAAGAACAGGACGGAACCGCCCCCGGTACGCTTGACCAGTTTACGGTAACCAACGATGGCGTTATTCAGGGCATCTTCTCCAACGGCGTGGTCGAGGCTCTTGCCCGCCTGGTTCTGGCTAAGGTCCCCAACGAAAACGGCATGATCCACGCGGGCGGAAACCTTTACTACGAAGGCCCGAGCTCCGGCGCCGCCCAGATTGACTTTGCCGGTGTCGGTGGCCGAGGCGAGATCCGCTCCGGACAGCTCGAAAGCTCCAATGTCGACCTCTCCGAAGAGTTCACAAAGCTGATTACCACCGAACGCGGCTTCCAGGCCAACGCCCGAGTTATAAGCACTTCGGACGAGATGCTGGTGGAACTTGTAAACCTCAAGCGGTAAGTAGGTTATGATTAAAGTTAATGAGATGGCGGGCGCTTTGGTGCTCGCCATCTTGTGTTTCCCGGATCATGTGCATGGAATTTCCGGTTTATTCCGTAAAAGCAGATTGAGAGAGAGTATGCGCGCTGCCGCCGCATGGGTACTAAAATCAATGAAAACCGGAGAAATCAACTGCAATAGAATGTAGTGGCCAGAAAAAAAGGCCGATAATATTACAAACGCGCACCTCGCCGTGAGTGCAGAGGGAGAGACATGATCAGGGTTACCAGGATAAATGACCAGCCTTTTGTGGTAAATGTCGACTTCCTCAAATACATTGAGGAGACACCGGACACGATAATAACCCTCAAAGGCGGGGAAAAGATAATCGTTAAGGAGTCGGCCGACGAAATTATTTCGCAGGCCGTGGAATATATCAGATCCACGCGGTTTCCGCCCGGGATGGACTCGTAGGTCAGCTGGGCAGGGCGGTAAAAACCTTTAGGAGGAACTTGTCGCCATGGATATGGCAACAATTATTGGATACATCACCGGTTTGATCGCGGTTGTCTTCATTGGTATCGGTCTGGGCGAGATGGGAACCTTTATCGAGCCCCAGTCGATGGCCATTGTTGTCGGCGGTGGTCTTGCGGCCGCCCTTATCAGCGTTCCCATGGAGCATGCTACCTCAATGTTCAGCGTGCTGAAGCATGCTTTTATCTACAAGAACCAGAGTCCTGTCGATCTGATCAAGCACATGGTTGAGTATGCAGAAGTTGCCCGTCGCGACGGAATTCTGGCGCTGGAAAACGTAACCGAAGGCATGACGGATGAATTCCTCAAGAAAGGCGTGCAGCTTGCGGTTGACGGCACCGACCCGGAGTTGATCGACCAGATCATGAATACCGAGCTTGAGAATATCGAAGCGCGGCACATGGACGGCAAGAAGGTTTTCGACCTAATGTCTAAATACACCCCTGCATGGGGAATGATCGGAACCCTGATCGGTCTTATCAACATGCTCAAGGCCGGTATGGAAGACCCCAACGCGCTCAGTCTTGGTATGGCTATCGCCCTTATCACCACCTTCTACGGTGCGGTTATCGCCAACTATCTGGTCGGTCCCATCTCCGATAAACTGGAGATCAGGAACGCGCAGGAGATGGCGCTCAAGCAGATTATTCTGCGCGGGGTAATGAGCATCCAGTCCGGCGACAACCCGCGTATTGTGGAGCAGAAGCTGAAAATTTATCTTGCCCCGAAGGACAGGAACTTCGGCAAGGATCAGGAGTAAGGTTAAGGCATGGCTCGTAGGCAACCGAAACCACCGGAAGGCGCGCCAGAATGGATGCTGACCTATGGCGACATGGTCACGCTGCTCCTGTGTTTTTTCGTGCTTCTTTTCACCATGTCTGAGATCAAGAAAGACAAGATCACCAAAACCATGCGGGCATTCCAGCGCCAGTTCGGTGTTTTGCCCAAATATAAGGCTACGGTTCAGGTTTTTGTGCAGGCCCAGAGGATGACCCAGACCGAGGCGAATGTCCTGCGCCGCGGGCCGATGGGGGAGCACCCTTCGGTTCAGACCCTGGTGGAGGACGAGAGGCTCAAGGTTATTCTCGGCGGCAAGACGATTTTCGAGCCCCAGCGCGCGGTGCTTCTTCCGGAGGGGAAACAGATCCTGCGGGAACTCTCGAACGATTTGCGGGGCTATAAAAACCGGATTGAGGTGCGCGGCCATACGGCGAGCGCCCAGTACGGGCCGGACATGGAATATTCTGACTCGTGGCAACTCGGATACGAGCGGGCGTATACTGTCATGCGGTATCTTGTTGACGTATGCAAGGTTGATCGCAGGCGGTTCAGGGTTGTAAGCTGCGGGGATACCGACCCGCGGGACACTAATCTCAACGACGACGGCAGGCGCCGCAATCGCAGGGTTGAGATTATCATGACGGAAGAATTTGTAAAGGACATGGGGGAGGTTGACCGTTCGGCAAAATAGTTCCCGGACGTGCGTCAGACATTTCCCTATCAAGGAGGTCAGTAAATGCCTGAAGACGAAGGCCAGCAAAAGCAGAAGTCGGAAGATGCGGGCGGCAGTTCGCTGTTCAACAAGAGCGGCATCGCCTTCATCGTGGTGGAAATCCTCACGGTGGCATTCTTTATCGTTTATATGCAGTATCGTGATGCCCACAAGGACGATAAAACCAGCACCGAAGAGAAGGAAATACAGGGCGAGGATATCAAGTATTACAACAAGTTCTACCACACAATGGAAGACCTGAACTACAGTATTCCGGCTCCGGGCGGCAATACCAAGACCATGGCGATGAAGCTTATTATCATGCTTGGGCGCACCCGGGAAGAACGGCAGGCGGATACCATCATAAGCGATGTCGACTGGAAAAAATTTGTAGACGCCCTGAACCAGATGGATTTCAAAATCCGCGACAAGCTGAACCAGTTTGTGCGCCAGCAGTCGAGCTCGCAGCTTGAAAGCCAGAGCGGTCAGGAAAAGATCAAGCAGATGGTCAAGGAGTATGTGAATAACGAGCTCAAATACCTTCGCCTTGATCTGGAAAATGACAAGCTTACCCACGAAAGGGTTACGGAAGTATTGATACAGGACTTCTACGTCCAGTAGTTTTGCAGACCTTGGGATAGAAGCGCTAAACAGGAGCAGGGGACAGGATAATGCCGGAAGAACTGAGTCAAGAAGATATCGATGCGCTGTTGGCGGGTGCGTCCGACGGTGGTGGGTTGGGCGGTGACCTCGGCGGGGGCGATCTCAGCGCCATTCTGGGCGGTGGAAGTTCCGACAGATGGGATCTTCCAGACCTCGGGGGCGGTTCCAGCGGGGTGGTTGAGGCCAGCTCACTTGACATGCTTTATGATGTCGAACTGCAGGTGAAGATTGAGCTTGGCCGCACTTATATGACGGTCGAGGATATCCTGCGCCTGCGGGAAGGCTCGGTGATACAGCTTGACAAGGACGCCGGCGCGCCGGTGGATATCCTGATCAACGGCCGTTTTGTCGCCGAGGGCGAGGTGCTGGTGCTGAATGACTATTTCTGCGTCCGCGTCACCAAGATTCTCTCCGACCAAGACAGGCGCATCGTTAAACGGTGATTGCCAAAGAATTTATGGGCGATATACCACGCCACAGACAGAATTTACCAAAAAAAACTCTGGGCTCAGCCCCGGAGTTTTTTGTTGCTAAGCGACAGTCGGGAAACAACTTAGCCGCATGCCCCCGCGTACGGGATATTCATCAACTTAAACCGTTGATGCAACCCTCAATAATTTCTTGGGTTTATAGTTGATTTCCACCTCCCAAATCCGGAATATTATATACAGGGGGAAAAGCTATGTTCAAGAGGGGGGATCCCGTTTCGGGACATCCACCAATAATTTATCTTATCAACCTTGACCGTACGGGCGCGTGCCGCCTGCTTGCGGTTTTGTTGTTATGTTTCTCCCTTGTTTCTGTGCGCGCCATAATGGCGGCAGAGGAGAGCAAAGCGCCGTATATCAAGCCTGTTGTCGGGCCGGAGATTGACGGTGAGCCAAAGGTCGCTCCCTCTCAGAACAAAAGCCTTGAAGAATACGGCAAGGGCTTTGTATTCGGCGAGGATGCGAAAGGTGCCAACAAGAATACCGGCACCGCAAAGAAAGCGCCGGAGACAATGGTGCCCGGCGGCTTCGGTTACTATATCCTGATGTATCTTTTCCTGCTTGGCGGCGCGCTCTGGCTTGCCCTGCATTTTGTGAAAAAATACGTTCCCGGTGGCAAGCAGCTTTTCGCCAGTCCCGGAATGGAGATTCTCGGGCGCACCCATCTCGACCCGCGCAATTACATGGCGCTGGTCAGGGTTGGCGGCAGGGTGCTGGTTGTCGGCGTCGGACCGGACGGGGTTCGCACTCTTTCCGAAATTGATGATGACGCTGAACTGGTTCGGGTGCTGGAGGAGAACAAGCCCAAGAGCGAGGCGGGGGCGAGTCTTTTCCAGCGGCTTTTCAGCGCCCATGTCATGAAAGCTGATGACAGGGCGGACGCCGCTCGCGCTTCAAATGCGGCAGAGGATGTGAAGACGAGTATAAGCGAATTGCGCGACAGGGTGCGCAATCTGCGGGATGCGGAGTAATCGGGGGAGTTCCTTTTTGAGTCTGCGACTGGCTGCACTTTTTTTTGTGGTTCTGCTTTCAACTTTTCTCGGAGAGGTGCCGGGATCTGTTGGCGGTGGCCACGCGATTGCCGCCGACGGCAGGGCCCTGCTGCCTTACTGGGGTCCGGAAGGCATGCAGGACGCCGAGACGCCGCAACAGGTGGCAACGGTGCTCAAGACTGCAGCGCTCCTCACCTTCCTTACTCTCGCTCCGAGCCTTCTGATTCTGACGACCTGTTTTACCCGGATCATCATCGTGCTGAGTTTTGTCCGCAGGGCCCTCTCGACCCAGACCCTGCCGCCGGACCAGGTGATGATCGGTCTGGCTTTGTTCCTGACAATTTACATTATGTCCCCCACGTGGAAGCTCGCCTGGAATGACGGGCTGCGTCCTTATCTGGATGGGGAGATCAGCGCCGAGACGGGGCAGGCCATGTCGCAGGAAGAAGCGTTTGAGCGGGTGCTGGCTCCGACCCGCGCTTTCATGTTCGCCTGTCTTGAACACAACCGCGCGAAGGAAGAGCTTTATTTCTTCCTCGGCGTGTCGGGTAACGAGCTGCCCGAGCCGGAGGACCTGACGAGGGACAAGGTTCCCACCGAGGTTCTGATCCCGGCTTTCATCACGTCCGAGCTGAAGCGGGCTTTCTGGATGGGCTTTCTGCTTTATCTGCCCTTCCTGATTCTGGACGTGGTGATCGCGTCAGTTCTGATGAGTATGGGTATGATGATGTTGCCGCCGGTAATGATCAGTCTGCCCTTCAAGATAATCCTCTTTGTCCTTGTGGACGGATGGCGGTTGCTGATGGAGGGGATTGTGACGAGTTTTCCGGTTGAGATGCTGCCTGCGTTGCAGGCGGCTAACTAGGGATCGGTCTTATGGACAGCGGATTCATTACGGTTCAGGATGTGGCGGACCTCGCGAATCAGATGATGTGGGTGACTTTCCTGCTCTCCATGCCGGTGCTGCTTACCGCGCTTGTAATCGGCGTGCTGATCAGCCTTGTCCAGACCGTAACCGGTGTTCAGGAAATGACTATAACTTTCGTGCCCAAGCTGATGGCCGTGTTTCTTGTGATAGCCCTGACTCTTCCGTGGATGACGACCACTCTTGCGGAATACACGGAGCAGGTCTGGGCCATGCTGGGTGGGATGTAATGTTATCGAAGGGGCGAGTTGGATACGTACGTAAAGATCGACAGAATGCTCCTGGCGTACCTCATGTTCGGGCTGACGCTGCTGCGTTGCTCGGGCCTTGTGGTTTTCGCGCCCTTCTTC
>JAFGWW010000165.1 GCA_016936955.1 Planctomycetota bacterium
GCTTTCGCCTTGCCATGACGGCCTTCCTTTGTTGCCTTTGCAATACGTGCCTGAAGCCTCCTGACCTGTCGCTTGACCCGGGACCAGTTGATCCCTTGCCAGTCGAGGCCGGAAGGTGCACACACAGGGTTATCCGTGTTCATTTGCTTTCCTTCTGCATGGGAGGTTCTTCAAGTTATCTTGCAAATCGAGACCATGAGGACGTCTGCCCGTTTTCACGTGGGGTGATGTTGCAACCCCTATCCGCCCGATTACAGGACGGCATTCGCTTCTTCCTCGTTCTTGTGCCCGCACTCCCATGGTCCTTCCTTACGGTCGGATTGCCCGGCGTAACCGGGCGGAAGTACGGGGATGCCGTGTTCCGCGTATCGAACATGCGGATGGGTTAGGTTTCGTCTGTCCACCGGCGGGAGTTATTGGCCGTATATGCGCAACTCCAAGGCGCATGCCAACCCGCACACCTTTTGGTTCAAGCGTTTCAGTGAGCTTTCGCTTGTTACACTTTACGATGGTTACGACGATTCACCTGGGTTAACCATACCATCCTCCCCCTTGCCCCTCTCCGCCTGCTACTGGCAGATTCAGCTTTCCCTCACGGGTCGGCCTACGGTTTCCCGTGGGTACGTTTCCGACAGCTTCACACAGGGCGATTACTCATCCTGCATGTGTCGGTGGGAGCAGTTGACGGCACAACTGGTTCTGCAAAGAACAGTTCAAATACGCGACTTCACGTCGCAATGGAGAATAGTGTACCGGCCATTCTGGAGAATAGTGTGCCACCTCCGCCGTGCGGATTTGTAACATCAGCAACCGTACCTTTCGGGTCAAAAACCCGGAGGATACATGGCCAACAAAGCCCTCACCATGTTACAGATTCGACGATGCCTCATGCTTCTTCAGGAAGCCTCTTCCATCAGGGAGATTCACCGGAGTACCGGTATCCACCGCACCACCATCAAGGCTTATATGGAGCGGTGCAAAAACAGCAGCAAGACCTTTGAGGAGTTGCTGGCACTGGCGGACCACGACCTTTCCGTGCTGCTCCATCCACCGCGCAATACCCAGCAGGCCGATGAGCGGTACCTGTACCTTTCGGGCAGGCTCGAGCACTACGCAAAGGAGCTGAAGCGGCGACACGTCACCAAGCAGATTCTCTGGGAGGAGTATCTGCAGGCCCAGCCTGACGGGTATCGGTATGCGCAGTTCTGCCACCACCTCGACGCGTATATCCAGCGTCATGAGTATACCATGCCGCAGATCCACCACCCCGGCGACAAGGTGCAGATCGACTTCGCCGGCGACACCCTTCGCTATTACGACGCCGTGCAGAAGGAGTGGATCGTATGCCCGGTGCTGCTGTGTACCTTGCCCTACAGCGCCCTGTTCTATGGAGAGCCGCTGGCATCCAGCCGACAGGAACATCTCATTCCCGGCCTCAACAATGCCCTGCGTTACTTCGGTGGCGTTCCGAAGAATGTGCTAAGCGACAACATGGCCCAGGTGGTCACCAAGCCGTCGCGCTATGAGCCAGTATTTACAGACCTTATAGCCCTTTGGGGCGTGCACAACCACACGAATATGCAGGCAACCCGGCCCGGTAAGCCCAAGGATAAGCCGTCTGTCGAGCATAGCGTCCATATCGCTTACGTTCAGATCTATGCACGCATGCGTGACGAGTACCATACCTCGCTCAAGTCCCTGAGTCACCGATTCAGGGAACTGCTGGAGATGGCCAACAACCGCATCATGACTGCCTATGGCAAGAGCCGCATTGAGCGGTTCCGGGAGGAAGAGCAGGGGCAGCTCAGGCCCCTGCCGTCGGAAGCCTTCGCCTACAAGCACCAGACCACGGCCAAGGTCAGGAAGAACTACCATGTCATCCTCGGCGAGGACTGGCACCAGTACAGCGTGCCGCACGAGCATATCAGCAAGAAAGTCAAGCTGGTCTATGACGACGACGTCGTCGAAGTCTTTCTCGACTACAAACGCATCGCCGTTCACCGCCGCGATACGGTGCGCAACGGCTATTCGACCATCAAGGAACATATGCCGGAATCGCACCGCCACTACCTGCTCCAGCAGGGCTGGACACCACTGGACTTCACCGAGAAGGCACGCGAAATCGGACCCTGCACGGTAGATGTCGTTGTCGAACTCCTCGCCGCAAAAGCATTCCCAGAGCAGGCCTACGATGCCTGTCTCGGCTTGCTGCGCCTCCAGAAAGGCTTCGGCGCCAAACGGCTCGAAGCTGCGTGCGCTCTTGCACGCAAAGGACCGAGAGTCAGCTACCGGATTGTCAAAACCATCCTGGACAACAACCGCGACAAAGTCATGCCCGCGGAGCAGGAGCAGAGCCTCATGCTACCCTTTCATGAAAACATCCGCGGCAAGCACGCCTACAACTAATCAGGAAACCGGACATGAACACCCAGCTTACTCTCGACCAGCTTCGCACCATGAAGCTCCATGGCATGGCAGACGCCTATCAGGACGCCCTTACCCTGCCGGTGCACGACCAACCGACACCTGACCTGCTGATCGGCTCGATGGTCGATGCAGAACTCAACTACCGGAAGGAACAGACCATGAAGCGGCACCTGCTGCGCAGCAAGATCCGCTACCCGGCCATACTTGAGCAGATCCGATGCAGTACGGACAGGAACCTGAGCCAGCAGCAGCTCCTCACCCTTGCCGACTGCCGCTACATCGACCGCGGTGAGAATGTGATGATCACCGGGGCAACCGGGTGCGGCAAGAGCTACCTCGCCTCAGCCCTCGGGCGCCAGGCATGCGCACTCGGCTACAGCACACTTTATCTCGGCATGAACCGCCTGATGGAACAGCTGACTCAGGCGAAGCTGGACGGCACCTATATGAAGTGGCTGAACAAGCTCGAAAAGACCCGACTCCTGATCATCGATGACTTCGGTCTGCAGCAGCTTGACAGCCTCACCAGGATGGCCCTGCTGCAGATCCTTGAGGATCGTTACGGAAGGCAAGCCATCATCATCACCGCGCAGGTTCCCGTGGGTCAATGGCACGACATCATCGCCGAGCCGACGGTCGCCGACAGCATCCTCGACAGGCTCCTGAGCAACGCCCACAGGCTCGAGCTCAAAGGGCCTTCACTTCGTCGTAAAAAAGATCAGAAAAATATGTAGATTTTAAACCCAAATCCGCCCGCGGGAAGGTGGCACAGTTTCGTGCAGAATCAGTGGCACACTTTACACCAGTACGGGTGGTACACTTACACCAGAATACTCAGGTTTTCCTGTTCTCGAGCCGGTAGCTCTTCCCGGTAAGCTTGATGACCTCGCACTTGTAGAGCAATCGGTCGAGTAGGGCCGTTGCCAAGACTTCATCGCCGAGCATCTCAGCCCACTCCTTCGGATTCTTGTTGGTCGTAATGATGAAGGATGTTTGCTCATGCAGCTGGTTGACCAGCTGGAAGAGGCCAACGGCCACTGCCTTCTCCAGCGGAAACATCATGATATCGTCGATGACGAGCAGATGCGCTTTCAGTAACCGCTTGTACTCCCTCGAGGCTGTCTGCGTTACCGGTACATATTACCCCAGAACGGCGGCGTGATTTTTGGATGATGTCGCGAAACGGGTTTCCAATAAACTACAGCCCGCTTCCGGTTGTTTGATTGGCTGACCAGTACATTTTACTGAGCGATTTAGCGCAATTGCTCCGGATTTGCGAAATGACCTCAACTACGTGGGCCTCTTCCACCGTTACCTTGGAATTTCTGTTCGAGAAGAGCGCTACCGAAAACCCGAAGATCAGCCTTGCGAAGTCGTAAAGCGTTACTGGAAGCCTCCACTGGCGAAGCCGTGATAGTTGGAGTTGCTTAGGCTAAATTGTCTATCTTTCTTTGTTGATATTTCTTGTATAATATTAGTTATGTAAAGCTATCACATTCGTAATTTTCAAACAACAAGACTAGCTCCAGCATCCTGGATGAACGGCTGCTCTCAATCCACAGTTGACCCTTGTAGTCGGAAATAAAAAATCAGCCAATTTCGGAAATTAGCAATCACCCAGGCAGCGGATTTAAATTACGTCAATTCGGCATGATCTACTACGACTTTTTGAAGCGATAGTTGCTTTTTTTTGCGTGTGGCGCCTCCTTCCGCCGGTTGCTGTTGTTCGAAGATGGTTGTCCGGTTATAGTGGTCCCCGATTTTTAGACAGCTGTTTAAGTTGGTAACTTGCTCAAAAGAGGAGCAAGTAAATGACCAAAAGGAAA
>JAFGWW010000166.1 GCA_016936955.1 Planctomycetota bacterium
GCTGACCTTTGTTTCCGACAGCAACGAAAACGCGACGCCTTACAATGTCTTCAACTACAGCGTTCAGGACAGCACCAGCACATGGAGCCTTGCTTCGGCGGCGATGACGATCAATGTCAATCCTGTTAATGACGCGCCTTCCGCTTCCTCGCCGGTCATTACCCTCGCTACCATACAGGAGGATTCGACCCCTGCCGGCGATACGGTTTCAAGTATCTTCAGCGCGTCTTACTCCGATGTTGACCTTGATTCCTTTGCCGGTGTTGCTGTGGTGCTCAATTCGGCAAGTGCTTCCAATGGCGTCTGGCAATACCAGATTAACGGTGCCGGGGCATGGATCGATATCTCGACAAGCCTCAGCAATTCCAGCTCATTCATCCTTGCCGCTGCGGACAAGGTGCGCTTCCTTCCGGCAGCTAACTTCAGCGGAACCCCGGGTGGCCTTGCGACCCGTCTCTGGGACGGCACTTCTGGTTCTGCCCATAATCTCGTTGATACTGCCGGTGGCGGCGGGACTACCGCCTTCAGTCTGGTTACTGAAGTCCTTGGCATAAGCGTTGATTCCGTAAACGATGCCCCGGTGCTCAATATCCCCGGCGCGGTAAGCAGCATCACCGCTGCCGAAGGTGTGGGCTATGCGATAAACGGGATCAGCATCACCGATGTGGACTCCGCCGAGTCAGGGGTTACCACAAACAACCGCCTCGTGCTGCAGACCAGTAACGGAGAGGGCGGAATAACCCTCGCTTCTGTCTCCGGCCTCACATTTGTCACCGGCACCAATGGCAGCAGCCATATCGAGGTGCAGGGATCTCTGGCCGACATCAATAACGCCATCGCCTCGATCACTTATCTTAATGCGGTGGACGCGCCGAACTTGAGCGAGACGATATCAATACAATATTTCGATCAGGGCAATACTGGTAACTCGGGCGGTGCTCTGTCAGACAGCGGCTCGATCAGCGTTACTGTTACCCCGGTCAATGATGCGCCTGTGGTTACTCCGACTACCGGGGCTTTTCTGTATAATGAAGGTGATGGGGCGGCTGTTATTGATGCGACAATCAGCCTTGCCGACCCGGAAGGCGACCTGATTGAGGGAGCCAGCGTTCAGATAAGCTCCAATTATGTCGAAGGGCAGGACTACCTCAACTTCGTGAACGAGGCCGGAGACGGGATTGACGATAGCATAACCGTTACGTGGGACCCGACAATAGCCCTGCTTCAGCTGTCCAGCGCTACGCCGCTTTCCGCCAGCGATTACCAGGCGGCGCTCAGGGCGGTGACATATCAGAATACGAGCGGTACCCCCAGCGAGAATGTCAGAAATGTTGTCTTCTCCGCACTTGACAATAATAATGTTTATTCAGCGGCCAATGGGGATCAGACAGGTTCTGGCAGCGTTGCTCTCTCTGTAAAGAATGACACCGCAAATTCCCAGGATTTTGCTCTGGTTAACCCAGTTCCGCCGCTTCCATCAACCGAGGATGGCGGTGATGGTGATGCAGGAGAAGGTGATGCGGGCGCGGAATCTTCCGCCGCTGCTTCGGAAGCAGGTAATAGCGGCGAATCCGCCGTAACCGGTCAGGCAGAACAGGGTGCCACCGATTACTCAACATCTGATAATGATACAGCGAACAACGATAATGATAATGGTGGTAATGATGGCTCCGATAGTGATGGCGATCAGGGGATTCAGGATCTCGCTGCCGACGTGGAAGGGGCAACGCCTCTTGAAGTGATTGAGAGAGCTACCGACGCGCTTGATAATACAGCCCAGATTATAGATGTTCTGGACGGGTTCAATAACGATATGCCGGCGGCGAAGGTTATTGATAACCTTTCCTCCGAATTGTCTGCCCTCAAGGATCAGGTATCGGAAGCCAGCACCCAGCTCTTCCAGGCCTATTCTGCAGCCACTACTTCCGTAGGGGAGGTCGAGGGGTTGGTAACGGCCGAGATCAACGCCAGAACCGTAGACCTTACTGATCTTGTGCGCGAGCTTGACGTCATGAACAGGGTGGCGGACAAGGTCGCGGATATAGTAAAGGAGAGACCTGACATTACTGCCGATGAGCTTGAGGCGCTTATTAAACAGCTTACAGCAGAGATCCGCAACGAGATGAAGGCGAGAAGCACTGAAGTCGGCAAGATAATGCAGGAGGCAGCCAAAGCCTACCTTCTCGAACAGAGGGAAAAGGCTGAGGCCAAGAAGTAATCGCAAAGCCTTTATTTGGTGCATTCAAAGAAAAAGCCCTGCAGGCAATAACCTGCAGGGCGTGTCTTTTGGCGCGGTGGACGAGACTCGAACTCGCAACCACCAGATCGACAGTCTGGTACGCTAACCATTTGCGCCACCACCGCTTAGATGCTTTCCGCCGGGCTGGTCTCAACCACGACAGAGGGGTATTTATACTGGAACTTTCATAAATGTCAATCGCTTTTTGAAAAAGTATTAATATTTTATAAGCCTTCGCTCATCTCCACTCTGTTGCGCCCTTTCTCTTTCGCGGAATACAGGGCTTTATCCGCTTTTTTAACCAACGATTCCGCCGATTCCGGTTTGACCGCTTCCGCTACTCCGGCTGAAACGCTGATCCGAAGTTCTGAATTATCGAGGGTGAATTTTGAATATTCCACAGCTTCGCGCAGATCCTCGCCGACCTTCTTGCCGTCGGCCAGTGGGGTCTTGGGCAGTATGACCCCAAACTCCTCGCCGCCGTAACGTGCAAGAAAATCGGTTCCGCGAAGAGAGGCTTTCAGCTTCATCGCCAACCCCTTGAGAACCCTGTCGCCAGCCACATGCCCGTAAGTGTCGTTTACCTTTTTGAAATGGTCCACGTCAATCATGATAAGGCTGAACGCTTCATTATACCGGTCAAGCCGCTGAATCGCCTCGTCGAGCCGTTCGTCGAAGGCGGCGCGGTTGCCCACCTGGGTAAGGGCGTCAACCCTTACTGCGGTCTTGAGCTCGGCAATCTGGGATTGCTGTTCGGCCAGATCCTTGTGGGCGGAGGCGAGTTCGCGGCGCAGGCTTGCGTTGCTCTGGATAACCCGGTCGATCTCCTTGACCAGCATGCCCTGAACATCCCGTATATCCCCGGCCGGGTCTATCTCTCCGACCTGCTGGCGGATATCGCTGAGAACGCATGTCGACGAATTCGCGGCGCCGTCCACCTTCCTGACCGTGTCTGCCAGACGGATAAGTATCTCGCGCAGAACCTCGGCCGAGCGGTCGATCTCCGCTTCGCGCGGGTCGACGTCTTTTCTGCCTGGCTGCGTGGCGGGGGGCTTGTAAGGCCCGCCTTGCTTGTCGGTGGTTGCTGCTTCTTTGCCGCTTTTCTTTATATAATAAACAAATGCGCCGATGATGGCGGCCAGAACGGCGGCGGCTATCCAGTATGTAAAAGGAGGCATATTGAATCCTTTTCAAAAATCGTACAGAGACAGTAACCCTTGGGCTACATGCCAATATCGTGCCTGAGTTGGCAATAACGCCCATAAAGCATATATATTGCCGCGATAAGAGCAAGACTGCTCGTCAATGTTATTGCGCCGTAGATCACCAGATGATATGCGGCGATGTCGGCGGGAATGTGAAATCCATGGGCGGTAAAGCTTCCGGGTTCCAGGCTCGCAAGAGAGAAAAATGGTGATGTAACGCCGAACCAGTGGGCCTGCGAGATGGGAACCCCCGCGAATCTCTCCAGAACCTGATAGACCAGCAGGGGCAGAAAGAAAAGCGAGCCGGCGACAAGGTAACTGAAGATCATGCTGCGCATGGTTGTGCGGCAGATAAGGGAGAAGAACGATGAAAGGGCGATCACAAATATGATTGTGGCAGCCAATATGAAACAGGTGCAGAACCCCAGAATCGCCACGTCGGAGACATGGTTGTTCTCCTTGCCTTCGCTGGCGAAGATGATGCGGATGGCAAGATAAAGCAGCAGTGGCGGGGTCAGGAATCCGGCTAGGATGCCGATGTTGCGCAAGGTGGCGCGCAGCTTGGCGGAGATGATCTGGTGTTTCGTGAGGGGGGTGGTCAGGAGCAGGTCGAAGGTGGCGCGTTCGCGTTCCTGCGTAAAAATACCGGCGCTGAAGCTGGGCGCGATAAGCATGACGAACACCAGCATGTAAAAGCTGTAAACCCACAGGCCGTTTATGTGGGCCGCGATGATGAAAAAGGGCAGGGCGGCCACAAGGCTGACCTGCAGCAGCAGGCGCACGAGCAATGTTCCGCGCCCGAAAAGTTCATATCTCAATTCTTTGATATATACCGGGTTCTCCTTCTCGTCCAGCGGCTTTCCCGAGCTTGGAGGGGAGAGGATCTTGCCGGGGAAGCGCGAACGGTCAAGGACCAGCCCCAGTTGCTCGTCCGTGTTCTCGTCCTCGGCCGATACGGGGGCCTTGTCGAAGGGGATTTTAAGCCTTCTTGCAATCATGCTTAACAGGACGACACCGGCAATGAAAGAGATTATGGCTATCGTGACCGCGGCCGGGAAATTCGTCATCGGGTTGGCGATCAGGAAGATGAGCGCCACGGGGACGATGACGACATAACTCAC
>JAFGWW010000167.1 GCA_016936955.1 Planctomycetota bacterium
CGGAGACCCTTCTTACCCTAGGTCTTGATGATAGCTTGAATGACAAACGTCTCTCTGAAATCGGCGTCCCCTATTTTGACGTCCTTACTGCAAGGGGAGAAAACTCTTCTCGCAGTTATTGTCTCTACGGCGACCGGCACCGTGTATTGGCTGGATTGGATTATAACGAAAGGTCGGGATCATGACGGATCAAGCGGTTGATTTCAATGCGGTCAATTCCAAGGGCGTTCAAAAAGCAACATTCCCTGCTAAGACTAATAATGAATACAGGGTTTATATCAAGCCTGAAGCGTACGAAAAAATGAAACGTCACGCTTCCCTTTCGGACGAGGTAGAGTTGTGCGGCGTTCTTGTGGGGGACGTATACAAGGACGATCAGGGAATCTTCCTCAAGGTCATCGGAGTTATCGAAGGGGAGGGGGCAAACAATTACGGGGCACAGGTAACCTTCACCCACGACACATGGAGCCATATAAACGAAACAAAAGACCGCGAATATTCGTCATCAAAGATTGTCGGCTGGTACCATACCCATCCCGGGTTCGGGGTTTTTCTGTCTCAGATGGACAGCTTTATCCAGGATAATTTCTTTTCCCAACCCTACCAGATAGCCATCGTGCTTGAAACCAAAAAGCATGTGGAAGGATGTTTCTACTGGGTAAACGGTAAGTCCACCCCTATGACGCGCTACTGGGTCGGGGACAGTGAAGTGCGCCTTGTGACCGGACCTGCCGACGAGTTTTCAGATGATATGATTTCCCTCTCGCCAGGCGCCAGCGCCTTTCAAAGCCAAAGACCTGTAGTTGTTGAACAAGAGTCAATTAGCCCGTTGCATATAGCGTTCATGTTACTGCTCATTGTCACTGGATTCCTGATAGGTAAAAACTGGGGACGCGAGTCAGAACGGCAGCGAATGATCGAAACCGAAGTGCTTTCATTAATAGAATACGCTGCCCGCGCAAAAATGATTGGGCTTGATTTCGACGACCTTGAGTCCCGCCTGTCCAACGCAGAAAAAAACCTGGAGGAGAATAAGGTCTCTGTGGCAAGCCAGGAAATTAAGAATCTACAGAGCATGATAGCCTCTCTGCGCAAAGACTACACAATGGAGAGATACAAGTTTCGCGAGGATCTTATTGCCATGGCTTCACGTAAGCAAAGCCTAAGCGACCGGGTCGATTATAACGAGAAAAAGGGGCGCGAACTTGCATTCTATGTTTCATCCCTTTACTTAATGCGCCTTGGTGAACTTCTGGGCGGAGTAAGTAAATTCGATCCATCCGCTTTTTCTTCTTCGCGCCTGATGGAAATACAGGAGATGCTAAACCGTTCTATTATGGATTTCCCCGAAAATAAAAAGCATATCAAGGCAATTTTCCCTGGCCTGATAGAATATTTCTACCCGCAAGACGCCGCCTCCACGAAAAAGGGGGATGACGTTTCCAAAATAATGAAAAACTGATAAACCACTAAACTGAAGGATAATTATGGCGGATATTGAGATTAAAGTAGGTGATCTGAACGACCCCGCAATTGATGAGATTATCAATCTGCAGGCATCACTGCGGCGGCAGGAGGGGGAGTTTATTGACTCGGTAAAGACCCCTTTTTATCTTAATGCCATGTTCTACTATGGTATTGCCGGGTTCCTCGGTGGATTTCTGGCTTGGCTTATTTTAGAACCATTCATAAATGATAGTGATGACGGCATCCCGTTTTTATCCGACTACATCTTATTCGGTTCGGCAGCAGCATCAACCGGAATGATGATCGGCATTGCATACGGCATAGTCAACCGTAATGTCAAGCAGGCGTTGTATGCTGGAATTGTAGGCATTGGTGTGGGGCTGGGAATAACCATACCGACCACAATGCTTGCAGACATCTTGTACGGCATAGCGATAAGTATCGCATACAGCGTGCAAGGAGACTTCTCCCACCTACAGAGTGAAAACGCATATCCATTTACCGGTGGGGCATTTTTCCTGCATATGTGCGGGCGCAGCCTTGCATGGGCCATTGTCTCTGTCGGAGCAGGGCTCGGCTTGGGGGTGGCACTTAAGGCTAAAAAGCTTATCCTGAACGGTGTTGCCGGAAGCCTGATTGGCGGAGCTCTTGGCGGCCTGCTCTTCGATCCCATTACACGCTTCATAACAAACGGCTCCGGGGACGCAGCTGTAAGTCGCGCGGTTGGTGTTGTTGCGGTCGGTCTGTTTGTCGGGATATTTATCGGTTTCTTTGAAAATACATCAAAAGAAGCATGGCTGTTAATGGTCAAAGGCCCACTTACTGGTAAACAGTTCAATGTCTTCAAAAGCCCCATGATCATAGGCTCGGCACCGAAAGCAGATGTCTACCTGTTCAAGGATTCCGATATCGATCCAACCCATGCGAGCATAAGCAAGGTAGGCAGTAAATATAAACTGAAGGATGAAGGAAGCGCTTCGGGCACTTTCGTGAACGGACGAAAAATAGACTCTTATATCTTACAGTCTGGTGATGTTGTGACTTTTGGCGAGACTGTTCTTAAATATCATGAGAGAAGTAATTCTTAATATCTTAGTCTTCGAGGGGGAGAAGTTCAGATGAGCACTGAGAAATATCAGATGAGATGCAAACACTGCAACGCAAAGTTGACATTCAATGCCACTATTGCCGGACAGACCCGTAATTGTCCTAAATGCAATAATCCGATTGTTTTTCGCCCGGATCCTCATTTGAGCGAACAGCCTGAGCAGAATGCTGCGATGTCGGCCCAGCCTGAAACACAGGAACCGCAAAGCGTTCCCATGGCGTCTCGCATGAAGGCGAATAAGGCGATTGATGGTTCTATATGCCCAATATGCAATAATGAGATAGAGCTCGGGGATGATATTTTTGTCTGTTCCGAATGCCAAACAGCCCATCATTACGAATGTCACGAAGGGCAGGGGGGGTGCGGAAATGCAAGCTGCCCCGCATACAAAGCGGAAGGCGATGCGCTCGACAAGCTGGCTCTTTCTGAAGATGAAGGCTCCGAGGATGAAGGCGCTTCCGGTGATGACATGAAGGAATGCCCATATTGTGGAGAAATGGTCAAGACCAGTGCAAAGAAGTGCAAGCACTGCAAAGAAATCCTGGATAAGGCAATGAAAAGGCGCCGTACGCAAGCCGCAGCGGCAGCTGGCGATGATGACAACCTAACCGCAGCGGAAATTATATTCGGCGTCCTCTGTGGCGGCATTGCTTGCATTGTAGGCTTGGTCTGGGGCTGCATGGGCAAGAAGAAAGGGTGGAAACTTATGCTTATTGCCTTGGTTTCGCAGTTTATCCTTGGGTTCCTAAGGGCACTTGCAAGACATTGATGAATTATTCTATGGCGTGAAATGCATGGCACCATTTTATCGATAATAAATTGGACAGAAATGATGACTAGCCAAAACCATACACAGGCAAATATTGTCGATGCTTCTCTTGCTGGCAAGATGTGCTCTATATGCCAGACCCAATTGGTTCCGGGGGAATATTATACGCAATGCCCTGACTGTTCTCTGCCATTTCACGTTGAATGTTGGGAAGAGAATCGTGGGTGCGCGCAGTATGGCTGTAAAAGCGCTCCTGAAACAGTCAAGCCGGATGCATTGGCTGAGTTCCAGTCCTCCGTGTGGGGGGATGAAAAGCCTTGTCCTGCGTGCGGCAAGTCCATAAAAGCCAAGGCGCAAAAATGTCGGCACTGTGGAGCAATGTTCGAAGAGCGCGGGTTCGTAAGCAGGGAGCAGTACGCCAAGCGAGAATATCAGGGCAAAGATTACGATATTATCAGGAATAAAATATTCGGCCTTTTCCTGGCAAGCATAACAGGTATCCTGTCTCCAGTATCTCTGATCATTTTTGCTATTCTTTACACCAAGAAAACGGTTTGGGGTATAGATTATCAACGGTTGCCACCGGCATTCAGAGCCATCGTCATCAGCGGCATATGTATGAGTGGATTTCTTATTTTTCTGCTTATGGTTCTGATCCTTTTTGATAAATAAGGGATTTATTTACATGAAGACACCCTCTACCATGCAAGCCAACATGTTTCATGCCGGATCGACTTGCCCTTTTTGTCAAGAGAACATCGATGACGGTCAGATCATTGTGCGCTGCGAGGCGTGCGGTTCCATTCATCACGAATCGTGCTGGACCCATGCTGACGGCTGCTCTTCTTATCATTGTAGCAAAAGCATGAAGAGTGAGACTGATTTACCAGAATTGACCATAACAGCTGGCGACCTTAAAGATGTATACATTCCTCCATTTCCGCCGAAGCGCTCTCCCGAGGAAGCTGCGCGAGCCTTCCTTCCGCAAAAGCCGAAGAGACTTAGCAAGCTAGCTGTTGCGGGAATTGCGGTATCCTCCCTGGCTGCCGTCGGTATTTACGGCGTCATCGCTGCCGATACATCCTATGTTATATTCGGTATCTGTGTTAGTGTAGTCAGCATGTTGATTGCCGTGTCAGCCATCGTCGCCGTAAATTCATCTAAGCAAGTGTATGGCTTTATGCCCGCAGGTATTTCCGTAATGATATCGGCTGGACTTACCCTGCTTTTCTTTGCCTATCTGCACAAAGCCACCAGTAACAGCATGGAAAGCATGAAGGTTAACCTGCAACTATCTGAGAGAATGCCAACTGAGGAGGAACTGAACCGCATGGCTCCCAGTAAGGCTATGGCCATGAGGGCGAATGTGGTGGTAAAGCGCTCTGCCAACGCACTGGCTGGAACTGTAATCGGCTCTGGCGTTGTCATTAAACTGGTCGACCATAATGCCTATATTCTTACAAACAAACACGTCATAGGCGAAAAAGAAAAACCGCAGATCGACATCATATTTTATAACGCTGAATGTAGTGAAGCGACTGTCGAATGGCGTGCGCCTGACGGGATAGACCTTGCCATCATACGCTGCCAGGCTCTTTCTCTGAGCAGCAATAATATTGTCATCTATGAAGGACTGCTCGGCCAGGGTGAACATGCATTCGCTGTTGGCAACCCGATGAACCTGTATTGGAGTTACACCGAAGGTGTAATATCTGGAATCCGAGAAAAGATGTTTGGCTTACATAAGGTTTATATTTATCAAACCCAGACGCCAATTAATCAAGGCAACAGCGGAGGAGGCCTTTATACTCAGGAAGGCGAACTGGTTGGAATTAACACTTGGACCCAGGATAAATCAGTAGCCGAAGGCTTGAGCTTTTCTATTTCAACCAAAAGCTTGCTGGGCCTTCTCGACGACGGTCAGAAGAAACATTTTTTAGCCATTCCGGAAAATGACGAACAAGTGCAAGTGGAAGAGGAACCCGTGAAATGAGTGTCAGACTAAGACGACTTAAAGCCGATTACGACAGGATCAGCACCGCTTTTTCCGGTAATACTCGGATACGAATTTTAAGAACGGTTGGCCAACCACCGGAGAAATACCAGGTTGAGTACCTTGTCACAAGTATGCAGAAAGATGCTCAGACTCAGAAGCTGAAGCAGCACAACTCATTCATCGCCGAGATAAGCCTTACCGGCTCATATCCACGCATGGCCCCACAGTGTAAAATGATCACTCCGGTCTTTCACCCAAACATCGCCCCTCATGCGATCTGTATCGGCGACCACTGGGCGGCGGGCGAGACTCTTGTCAATCTTATCGTAAGAATAGGGGAGATGCTCTCCTTCCAGTCTTACAATATCAAAAGTCCTCTGAATGGACAGGCCGCAAGGTGGTGTGAAGAGAATCAGGGCCTTCTTCCCCTTGATACCTTCGACTTCTGCCGGTACCTTTCTGTTGGCGAAGTGGTAGATAAAGAGAATATGGTAAAGAGTGGCGTTGTTGCCTCATGTGCAAATTGTGGGAAATCATCACAGGTTGAAACACTCACTTCCTGCATTAACGGTCATGCCGCATGCAGCGATTGCGTCATCCATTGCAGTTCTTGCAATAGGACGTTATGTCTTAAATGCTCAATCAATAAATGCTCTATAACCGGAGGTATGCTATGCCATCACTGCGCATACAAGTGTCCCAGTTGCGCCAGACTAGTAGACTCCAAACACACTGTCGAGTGCTCAGTATGTAAGAGCAAGGTTTGCTCTGATTGTATCGTCAATTGCGACAAATGCGGCCAGCCAGCCTGCATATCGCATGTCAAGAAGCAGGTAATCGAGGGTAATAAGCAGTATTTGTGTTTGTCCTGTTTAAGTTAAAATCCGCTGCGGCGCTTACCTGAAAAAGTTCGCTGGGTAAGGTCCGGTTTACGAAGATTGATAATGGCTATGATAAATCGCCTGATTAATTACTGGCGGCGCTTTGTTAATTATTTCTTTCTTGTCGATAAACCATATCCTCATGATCGCGGATTCCATATTTCCTATCTGGTATTCATGGCATGCTTTCTTCTTTTGCCTATTGTTATCAAGTTCAAGGCGAGCGAAAAAGAGGCGCTCTCGCTTGGCGCATGCAAGCTCCCCTCAAGTTGCCTTAGTAGGGAACTTTTTGGCACCCCCTGTCCAGGATGCGGATTAACCAGAAGCTTTGTCTGTCTGACCCATGGTGAATTCGCAAAATCAATCTCATACCACCGCATGGGAATAACCCTATATGTGTTTTTTCTCTTCCAGTTTTTCTATCACGCTTACTGTCTAAATGTTTTATCAAAGCCGATCCCGATCAAACTGCAAAGAATAAACGCCGTCCTTTCGACAGGAATGATTGTACTGTTGCTTGTTAACTGGATCTTATAAATAATGATCGCCGGTTATCGACGCCCATTATAGCAAACAATATGCATCACCGCAGACGTTTGAGCGCGAATCGTCTTTTAATGAAAAAGGGGTTACGAGATTCCTCGTAACCCCTTGGTTTTATGGCGGAGAGACAGGGATTCGAACCCTGGGACGAGTTGCCCCGTCACTGGTTTTCGAAACTGGCAAATCGGTTTTTCTAACTCAAGCAAAGCCAACGCATTGCGGTTGTAACATGGTGATGGCGAACAAGTTGCATCCGTGGCTTATGAAGCAGGCGATTTGCTCCGGGGGGCGATATAGCCCCCAAAACCTCTTGCAAACCACTTGCAAAACACTTGCATTGAAAAGTTCGCGGCGGGCGGGAGTGCGTTCTCCATCCGGAATTACATTATCCACCTGTTTCCATCCTGGAGCAAATAGAACTTGCATTTCGCGTTATTGTATAGTACAATACTTCTGTCCATTGGGAGGCCAAGGCGTGAGGGATGTTCTCGTAGCGTTCGGCAAGCATCTTGAAGAGCAGGGACTGCAATTCGAGGTGATTATCATTGGTGGAGCCGCATTGCTCGTGATGGGGGTC
This sequence comes from Planctomycetota bacterium, assembly GCA_016936955.1. Lineage (GTDB taxonomy): Bacteria > Planctomycetota > SZUA-567 > SZUA-567 > SZUA-567 > JAFGWW01. The sequence continues at coordinate 7,342 of JAFGWW010000167.1, forward strand.
ATCGACCGCGCCACGCAGGATGTGGATTGCCTTGACCCCGACATCCCCGAGGCGATTCGGAATGCTTCTATAGCCTTCGCCCATGGGTATGCGGGGGAGGGAGCGCCTCTGCGAGAAGACTGGCTCAATAACGGGCCACGTGACCTTCGGAGTGATTTGCCCGATGGCTGGCGAGACCGCACCGTTAGCCTGCACGAGTCGGGGGGCATCCGAATTCGTACTCTCGGGCGCTCCGACCTGCTGAAGACCAAGCTGTTCGCCTATTGTGACCGGCAGCAAGACGAACAGGACTGTATCGCCCTTGCCCCAACGCTGGAGGAGCTGAAGGACAGCCTTCCGTGGTTGCTGGTGCGGGACGGTAATCCGTTCTGGCCGGAACACGTCAAAACCTCGCTGCAAGCACTGGCTGAGAGGATAGGCTATGACTTCCATCCATAATCAGGCCATCGCCAACATTGGTATTCGCCTTGGCGGCGTCTCCGTCACTCCGCAGAAAGCGGCTGTCCATGACCTCGAACAGGTTTTTTTGAATGCGGCTGGCGAGATGCGGCAGGATGGCAGGTTGGCGTCCCTCCTTTTCTCGTGGGTTCATGTCCACTCGGGGCACGTCATTGTGGAGAAGCTGCGGAAGCTCCTGCGCCAGAACAAGAATGATGACGTGAATGTCGCCATCAGCGCCCTCGCCGCATACGCTGTCTCTCGGGGCCAGCACAAGTGGAAGAAGCTCATTACGCCACAGAGCAAGGGTGCCTATCTGTTTTGCGGCAAGGTGGCAGAGAGTGCGGTAAAGCTCAAGGGGGCAGAAGCGTGGGCCGAGGAGTATGGCATTCTCATCGCAAAGGGCAGCGTGCGTATTCGTCCCGAAGACGTGTTGACGGTGGAGGAACTGGCAAAGGCGAACGGGCAATACCGGAATCGCCTTCTCTTCGGCGCATCGTGGCGAGCAGACATCATTACCGCCATCCAGCAAGGCGCAACCACTGCGACCGACGTGATGAAACGTGTCGGTTGTTCTTACGAGCCTGCTCATCGTATTCGGATGGAATACCTGATTGCATCGCAAGCCTGACCCTCATCGGCAATCTGCTTCCCACATGAAACGGCTTTACTCCCATAGTCTGTTGCAATCAAAACGAATTTTACTGAGGTAGGCCTCTTGAGCGACCTTGTCTGCAACCACCACATCATAGTCGTCGCCGACGCACACCAGGTGTTCTGTGGAATAGGGGCATCCCTCGGGCGGTAGAGTTGTACCGGCAGGTTTGCACATAGTGTCCCAGCACGGGCTGACGAGTTGTGCCTCCAAGCAATCATGGACATCACACTCCCGACACACTTCATTGGGAATCTGCCTTCGGATTCTCTCTCTATCCAAGTGGCCGTACCAAAAGAACTCGTGGCGACATGCCATCCTGCCGGGAGCAGGCCATGCACCTACGAGACAATCATAATGGCGCTGTAGGTTTGGCGCGGAGAGCATCTTCTGCGCGTGTTGAACGACCACCACCATCCCCCCGGCTTGAACATCATCTTCGAAGCTGTGGCCCAGCTTGGCAAAAGCGGTACAGACCGTTGCTTCGGGTGAGGAAGCAAGTCGCCACGCTTCCCTGTGCAGGCACATCTGTGTCCCATCAAAGCCGCTTGTGCAGCACAGTCTTTGATGCCCACGCTCTTCTGTCCATCCTTGATAGTTCAGGCATTCGTGACAGTTCGGGATTGTAGTGGGGGCGCATGGTGGGACGGAGAGGGTAGATGTCGGTTTACCCGTTACTTGCTCTACGAACCTGCGGTGACCCGGTGTCCTTTTCTGGCACCAGCTTGGGCCGTAAGTGGTGGAAATCCACTCATCGTAGGCTGCTTCTGGACTCAGGCTGTCATCCTCGTACATCTGGCATCTTCCTCTGGCGGCTGCATCACTTCCCATTATACCGACAAGTGGCTGCGGCGCTGGCTGGTTTGTTGTTGATGTTTTTTGCTCTGCGATTTTGTTGTTTCTTGTGTAATCGCGGGGTGCTACTGGCGATATATTAAGGGAGGCGTCCCCCATGAATAATGTCGTTTTGTCATCAATAAACGTTCCGGTTGCGCACGACCGCATTCCGGCGCTCCTAGAACTCTTCCTATCCGGCAAAAGCCCCAAAACCATTGAGGCATATAGTGCAGACCTGAACGATTTCGCCTGCTATCTGTCCGTTCAGGAAGTTGGCGATGCTGCACGCCTGTTGCTCTCCAGAGAGGCCGGTGCTGCAAACGAAATGGTCTTGGGTTACAGAAATAGTCTTTTGGCGCGGGAGCTGTCGTCGGCAACGGTCAATCGAAGACTGGCAAGTGTCAGGTCTCTGGTCAAGCTCGGACAAATGCTTGGAATCGTGGGTTGGTCACTATCAGTCCCCGGCGTCCGACAAAAACGCCAACGAAATATGTCTGGGCCAAGTA
>JAFGWW010000168.1 GCA_016936955.1 Planctomycetota bacterium
AGGCCCGCTGGAGCCGCGAGAGCCGCTGGCGGCAGGTAGGCGGCTGTATCCCCACCACTTCCGCAGCGTCATTGGTAGAGAGACCCTGCCCGTGGATAAGGTCGAGCAGTTCCTTCTGGTCTTCGTCCAGGGTGGCGAGGCACTCGCCAAGAACCCTGATTCTATCTTCGCCTTTACTCTCGGCGTCGTCGGCCTGGGATGAGCGGCGGAGGAGCTCGCGGCGGATAAGTTCACGCAGGTGGCGGTTATCGCGCGACTGGCGGCGTCTGAAATCCATGATCTGGCTGCGGGTAATTGCCAGGAGCCACGCGCGGGGGTTGGTGCCGGGGGTGTACTGGTCGCGTTTTACCCACCCGCGCACGAAAACCTCCTGCGAGATTTCATCGGCCAGATCGGGGTCGGCTGTTTCCTTGAGCACAACCGCGCGGACGAGGTGGTGGCATGAGTTGACGACCTGCTGGTACGCCTCCTGGTCGTCACTGGTCGTGACGGCAGTCATCCACAAATCAAGCTCTTCCGGTATATATGCGCTCATGGGAGGGAAATATACCATTAATTGCCTTTTACAACAATACCATAACCTTATTCTTTGGCAGGAATAATCTTTTACGCAGGCAGTGTTTTCTGGATAATATATAACTCTATAATATATTGAAACATACTTTGGCTGGCATCGAATTCAAAGGGTCGGTATATGTCTGAAAATGAGGTTGATGTAAGCGGAACCATTCCCGAGAGCAAAACCGAGTTGGAGCTTGTGGCGCGGCTTGTCGAGGCGCGCGACACCCTGCTTGCCGAAATTAAAAAGGTTGTGGTGGGGCAGGACGATGTTCTTGAGCAGATCATCCTCGCCGTGCTCTGTCGCGGTCATTGCCTGCTTGAGGGCGTTCCGGGGTTGGCCAAAACGGTGATTATCCAGACCTTGGCCGATGTCATGGACCTGTCTTTCAATCGTATCCAGTTCACCCCCGACCTGATGCCATCCGACATCACCGGCACCGATATCATTCAGGAAGACCCCCAGAGCGGCCACCGGCAGATGGAGTTCCTACCCGGCCCGCTTTTCAGCAATCTGGTTCTTGCCGATGAAATCAACCGCACCCCGCCCAAGACGCAGGCCGCCCTCCTTGAGGCGATGCAGGAGCGTTGCGTGACCTGCCGCGGCAGAACCTACGAGTTGCCCGATCCGTTTTTTGTTCTGGCCACCCAGAATCCGATTGAGCAGGAAGGCACCTATCCGCTTCCGGAAGCCCAGCTTGACCGCTTCATGTTCATGGTCAAGGTCAACTATCCTAGCCGGAACGAAGAGATAGAAATTCTCAAGCGCACCACCGGCACCCTTACACCGTTACTCAAGAAAGTATTCAATGCCAACGAACTCGTTATCCTCCAGGATCTGGTGCGGCAGGTTCCTGTTGCGGACCATGTCTTCGAGTTTGCCGTTGACCTTGTCCACTCCACACGACCGGGTTATAACGAGGTACCGGACGCCACAAAGTGGGTCCAGTGGGGGGCGGGGCCGCGATCGGGGCAGCAGCTCATTCTTGGCGGCAAGGCTCGCGCCTTGCTGCACGGGCGTTTCCATGTAAGCACAAGCGATATCGCCGCCCTCGCTGCTCCGGTCTTGCGCCACCGTATCGTCTGCACCTTCGCGGCACAGGCAGAGGGAGTAAGCGCCGAGACGATTATCAAGCGGCTGGTGAGCCACGGTCTCAGGCGTATTACAAAGAAGTAGGAGTGTTTTTTTCGCCCGACATCTCTCAACAGGTTAGCCAATGTTATTACAGCGAGTACAGGAAGAAATTCTTCAGGGCGTGGGGCGCGTAGGCATTGCGGCGCGTCACGCGGTGGAGAGTTTGCTCTCGGGGCAGCATCGCTCTCTGCACCACGGCCTCTCAGTTGAGTTTGCCGGGCACCGTCCGTACATTCCCGGCGACGACCTGCGGCATCTTGACTGGATGGTCTTCGCCAGAACCGACCGTTATAACGTAAAAGTGTTTGAAGAAGAGACGCACATGCGCGCCACGCTGGTGGTTGACTGCTCCGGCTCCATGGCGTACGGCCGTTCAGGCAAGACGAAGCTGGATTACGCCCGCATGCTCGCCGCCACCCTCGGTTTCATCATGATGGGGCAGGGGGATGCCGTCGGCCTTGCTCTGGTTGACAGCAAAGTACGCGAGCTCTATCCTCCACGCGGGACGATGGGGGCATTCCTGAATATTCTCGCCCGCCTTGAGGATACGCCGGCTGGAGGGGAGACAAGCCTTGCCTCGGTGCTCGATTCCCTCGCCGAACGGCTTCAGCGGCGTGGCTTTGTGATTCTCATAACCGACGCATTCGACGATGTGAATAAAGTTCTTCTTTCGTTGCGACATCTCCAGCACCGCAAGCAGGACGTAATGGTGTATATGGTCAATGACCCGGACGAGGAAAGGTTTTCCTTCAGCGGCATGCATGAATTCGTCGGCCTTGAAGGCGACGGCAGCGTGCAGCTTGATGCTGACCGCGCCCGGGAGTATTACCGCAAGGCCATGGCGGAGCACAAGGAAACCCTTGCCGAAGGATGCACCGCTAACGGCATTACCTTCGAGTCGTGCAGCACTGATGAGGATCTCGCCATGGTTATTGTAAGGTCTCTTACCGGTCCCGCAGTCAATCTTCGCAGGAACAGATAGGCTTACCGAATGGGGTTTGATTTTTTAAATATATCCCTGATTGGAGGCGTTGCTGCGGTGGCTGTGCCGGTGGTCGTTCACATGGTTCACCGCAGGAGGATACGGGAAGTCCATTGGGGAGCTAATCGCCTGCTCGTTGAACTGATCCGCAACAACCGGCGCCGCCTTTTTATCGATCAGTGGCTGCTGTTGGCGATAAGGTGCCTTGCCGTATTTATGGTCGCAATGGCCCTTACCCGCCCGGCCTTCATGCCTAAATACGATAGCGTCGGAGCCGGTGCGCTTGACCGTAAGGGCAGGGTGGCCGCGGTTATTCTCTTCGATGACAGCGCCTCCACCGGCGCTGGGCGCGGCATATCATCTCTCGATAAAATGAAAAAACTGGCCGTTGCATACATCGACTCTCTGGATAAGGGCGATGAAGTCAGTGTTATCCTCCTTTCCCAGATGGATCTGTTGCAGTCAGACCCGCTGCTGGATCTGGATGCGGCTCGAAGTCTGGTCGGGAATATAAAAGGCACCTCAATCGCAAGCGATGTCCCGTCTCTTCTGGAGCACGGACTGGAGCAGTTGCACCGCCACCTTATTCCTCGTGGAGAGATTGTCCTTGTTACCGATGGTTTTGTCGGTGGCTGGATGCCGGAACTGAAGGAGCGGTGGCAGTCCATCAGATCTCGCCTTGCTGAAAGCAAGTTTTCCGGGAATAATGAATTTTCTCCAAAGTTTATAGTTCTCCAGCCCGAAGATGACTCGACGGTGAGTAACCTGTCGGTGAGCAGAATTGAGATCAACCGCCTTGTTGTTCCCGCGAATAAAAACGTCTCCATTATCGCCGAGATAAGGCACCGCGGCCCGATGGTTGCCCATAATATGTGGGTGCAGCTTGAAATCGACGGGCGTGTGGTCGAGGCACGCCCTTTTGTTATTGAACCCGGCGAGACCCGCGATGCTGCCTTTTCGCATACTTTCGCCAAGGCCGGAAGCCACTCTATTCGCGTAATTATCAACGGCGCCCACGATGTGTTCCCGCAAGATGATTCCCGTTCCCTCTCTTTTCAGGTCCACGACAAGATCCCGGTGCTGCTGGTTGATGGTTCGTACGGGGATAGCAAAAGAAAGGGCCTTGAGTTTCTCGACCTCGCACTGGCTCCGTATCGCGATGGGCGGGACTTGTTCAGTATAACCAGAACCGCTTTCTCAGAGCTTTCGCAATTTCGTCTTTATGATTACCGTGTTATTATCCTTGGCGATGTCGAGGGCATGGGGTCTGAATCCCTCGCCGAGCTTGAAAAGTTTGTTGTGGCTGGCGGTGGGTTGCTGGTCGGGCTTGGGCCAAAGAGCGACCGGGAGTTGATCAACAGGTTCTGGGCGCGAGGCGGAGACGGGTTCTTGCCTTGCTCCCTGAGCGATAAGAGAGAAAAAAAGAGTGGTTTCCGCATCGGCTCAGTCAACCCGTCCTATCCCGCGTTGTCTTTTCTCAAGAATAACGCCACCGTCGGAAGTGACTGTTCGATTTTAACGTATTATTCGCTGGACACCAGTCTGGTGAACACGGGTGAACTTAGCACGTTACTCTCGCTGCACAACGGCGACCCCCTCCTTGTTGCGCGCAAGAGAGGTATGGGTATGTGCGTGCTAAGCACCACTAGTCTGGATCTGGCGTGGAATGATTTTCCGCTTACGCCGTACTATGTTGCCATTTACCGTGGGATTGTCAGTTATCTTGCCAGTGACATATTGCCGCCGCGAAATCTTACTCCCGGTTCGCCGATAAGTTATATTTCCTCATCCGAACTGCTACAGGCAGAAGGCCCGGATGGTCTTGCCGTACCGCTTATGCAGGGAGCGTGGCAGGGGCGCAGGGCATATCGAAGCCCTGTCATATACGATGTCGGTCTTTACCGTATTCAGGAGTTGACCAGTGACAGTACCGTATATTTCTCCTATAACATCCCTGCAATTGAAAGCAAGCTTGAGCCTATGCCGGATAAGATGATCGAAAGCCTTGTGGGTAGCGCCGGGTATTCCAGGCTGCGGGGAGAGGATGCTGTGCGTGAAGCCTTTAATCCGGACGAACGCAAGCCTGTGGAGTTCTGGGACAAGCTTGTGCTTGCCGGAATACTGCTGCTTTTTATCGAGACTGTTGTTTCCCGGGTGCAGTCAGCCGATCTGCCTGATCATGAAAATGCTCAAGAGAATACGCCATGAGCGATAACATTGTAAGCGTAGAGAGCGAGTGGTACCTGAGCCTGTCTGGCTGGCCTTTGTGGCTGGCTCTGCCGGTCGGCATGTTGCTGTGCTGGTGCATGTACAGGCTGTATGTGAAAGATGTCTCCTCCTGCCCGGTGGTTTATTCGAAGCGGCTTATGGCTCTGCGGATGAGCGTGGTGTGTCTGCTTTTGCTTCTTCTGCTTGAGCCATCCCTGCGCCGGGAGCTGAGAGTAAAACAGCTTCCGGTAATCGATATTATGATTGACGGCTCCGGTTCGATGGGAATCGTTGATAACAATATGACCTCCCATGACCTGTTGAACGAAGCTGAAGGACTGGGCTTGCTGCAAGAAGGCGTGCGTGATACCTCCTGCCGCGAAGGTGCCGAGATCCTTTCCCGCGTGCTGAAACTGATACCCGATATCGCGGTTTTCCTTTCTCCGGGTGGAGGGCAGGACGAGAACGTTCTTGGCGAAAAAAGGCGAGGTGCAATACTCGAGAACTGCAAGAAATATGCAGCCGAACTGGATCGGGTGCGCCCGCCGCTTTCCGGATACCCGAAGTCGCTTGAAATAATAGAAAGCACAAGCCGCATTGTTGCGCGGGTTATTGGCTATTTTGAAGGCGATAAAGATCGAAGCTCGGCAAAAGAACTGCTGAAAGATCTGCGGCAGTTCCAGCATAAAGGCCCCGTTTACGTTTCTCAACTCATGAGCGATCAGATGTCCTTCGATTCCTCCCTTCTGTCCGGTATGGACAGCGATTCGCAATTGTTTCAGAGCGTCAGTGAGTTGAAACACATAAGCCGCTATGAAAAGGTACTCGATCTTGTCCGAAAGAAGATCGTCCCCTTGGCGAAAGGCAAGGCTCGTTTACGCTGCCTGCTCATGAAGCAGGGGCTGTCTGTTATCTCTATTGATGATGAGCTAGGGGGGCTGTCTCCTGATAAAGTAATCCCGGACGGGGATACCGACTTCGAAGTTTCCATAAACGATCTGGCGCGGAGCAGCGAGGCCTATCTTGGCGGGCTTGTCCTTTTGTCAGACGGTCGCCAGACAGCGGGCGGCGATCCAGCCCCGGCCCTTAAATCCCTCTCCATACGCGGGGTCAAATTCG
>JAFGWW010000019.1 GCA_016936955.1 Planctomycetota bacterium
AGACCCTGCGCGTCCCCCTCATCGTGAGCTGGCCCGGCCATCTCCGCAAGGGCGAGGTCAGCGCCGACCTTGTCGATCTTGTAGACCTCTACCCCACCCTGCTCGACCTCTGCAACTGCCCCGCACCCAAGGCCAAGCATCCGCTGCAAGGAAAAGTAATAAGCGAGCACCTAGTCTCCGGCGCTTCTGTCGGGAGGGATTATTCGGTATCGGAAAACTGGGGGCAGTGTACCGTCATAACCGAACGCTACAAACTCGGCGTCTGGCTTGATGCGAAAACCGGGAAGCGCACCAGCGATCCTCAGCATATCGAATACGGCGACATGCTCTTTGACCGCATGACCGATCCTGAAGAAACGAAAAACCTGATCAACGACCCGGCACTGGCCGAAGTAAAGGCAAAGCTCTACGCCATGTTCGAGGAGTGGGTTGCAAATACATCTGACGAAGGCCGGGCAGCCCTGCAAGCTTCAAAATAACCGTCCACAAGCCAACAAAAAAGCCAGCCGGGGCATAAGCTCCGGCTGGCTTTTATTTCATCAATATTTATTTCAAGTCAAGACGCGGCGGAATGGCGGTTCTGCAGCAGATGGCGGATACGGTTCTGGAATTTCGCCGGTTCGTAGGGCTTGAAAACATATCCGGAAGCGCCGGCCTCGATGCACGAAAGGACGTACCCGATATCACTACGGGCGCTGCACATAACCACGCGCGTATGATTCAAAGCCGGATGGTTCTTGATATGGTGGAGGCACTCGATACCGCACTTGTTCGGCAACATGGAATCGAGAATCACGAGGTCAGGCTTCCAAGATTCGAAAAGCTCGATTGCTACCTCGCCGGTATGAACAACCCTGACCTGATAACCGTCAGAATCCAGAAGCTTCTTGGCTACACGGCAATGATTCTCGTTGTCATCGGCAACAAGAACTTTCGGTGCAATGCCATCTACATATTCACGCATTTGCCGCTCCGTTAAGGTAAGCGTACCATCCATCACTAATATTTTGTGCCCTACAAGGATGTAATGCGGTATGCTCTCCCCCAAAATCGAGAGTCAAAAGCCTCATTTATTTACATACAGCATAAACTTTTATTCAGCAACTATTTTCTAACCCAATAAAAGCAAATAAAGGGAGGAAAATCGCCGAAAAAGCAAAGCCATCGTGCAGAACAGCCAGCATATTGCCATGCCTGTCAAGACCTTACGCAACTTTGCCCGAGTGACTGTAGCCGCACACCGATTTTTCACAATTTTATCAACTTTAATCGGAAAAATATCGCGCGTAGCTATATATGCAATATCAGGCAGCTGCCAACCAACCTTCGCTCTTTCCGGCTTTTTTTCAGGAAGGAATGATGCGGCTGTCGAGGTTGAAAACCTGGCCCGACACCCCGCCGATTTCAGAGATCTTTACCACGGCGGCGGCAACCTCTTCGGGATAAGACAGGTCATCCAGAAGGTTTTCACCTTTCGCCACCTTCATTACATTATCCCCGGCCGCCAGCCCCATGCCGGTGGGAAGATAGCCGGGGAGGACGGTATTAACCCTGATACCTTTCGGGCCGAACTCGCGGGCCAGCGTCTTGCCGAGCCCGATCAGGCCGGCTTTGGAAGCGGAGTAAGACGCCTGCCCCGCCCGCCCCACCAGTCCAATATAGGAACCGATTATCAGCACCTGCCCCACGCTCTCTTTAAGCAACCGGTAAAACGCGCGGATTATATTCGCCGTGCCCGTGAGGTTCACGTCAATCACCGCATCCCAGTCTTCTTCCGAGAGGCGCAGTATAAGTTTATCGCGCACGATCCCCGCGTTACATACGAGCACGTCGGCCCTTCCCATCTCTGAACCGACCCAACCGGCGAGGGCATCCGCATTATCGCGCAGCGATTGATCCGCCCGGAAAGTACGGCAGCACACACCAAGAGCGCCAACCTCACCGGCAACCCCGGCCAGCAGGTCGGTTCTCTCCTTACATACGGCCGCAATGTCATATCCCGCCCCGGCAAACGCAAGGGCAAGCTCACGCCCAAACCCGCGCGAAGCCCCGGTAATGACCGCAACCCGTTTTTCATCAGCATTTTTCATGCTGACATGTTACCAACCCGAGGACGACAAAGCAATGCCGCGCCGTTTATATTATGGAAAGGCGGGTCAACAAATGTTAAAGTTAAGATCGTAAAATAATGCGGGGCAAGACAGGAATGAGCCACTACAGCCAGACAACCGACTCGATAATACGCGCTACGGCGCAGGCTTTGCTTCACGGCTACGGCGCTACAATTCCCCCATGCCCGGACGCAGAGGTAGATCTGGTAAAAAGTGAATTAACGGCGAACGGAATCGCCCCGCTCTGCTCCAATTTTCTGGATCAAGCCAACAACGCCCGACTCCGCGACGCTCTCGCTCCTTTCGTAAAACGCGCAAACGCGCTGGCCGTTCTCTCGGAAAGCTTCCTCGCCGAACTCTCGACCAGGCTTCAGGCCCTTGGGCTGACATGCGCCGCAACCCGTTCCTCGGGGCTGACGCGTTCGCTCTACCCCTCCCCCGCCTGCCGTCCGTCCACAGACATCGATATCGTCGTGCGACGCGAGGATTTCCACAGAGTCGCGGATGCGGCCACCGCGTGCGGATTTTCCAGAAACAACGAACGCAAGGACTGGTCTTTCGTAAAGTCGGGCATTGTCCTCGATATCGCCGCAAACCCCTCAAAGCTTTTCTGCATAACCGACATGGAGAGCGAAAAGCGCAACTTCGCCGCTCTTGATGATGACTGGACTTCACATCTGACCCCGGGCGAGCAGCGAAACATCTCATGGCTCTCACCCGCCATGGAATTCTTCACCTCCGCCATGCACTATGCATACAAACATCGTTTCGAGCGCGCAATCTGGGGCGTCGACCTTGCGCTTATCTCCCGCCGCCTGAGCGAAAGCGATATCCGCGAACTCGAATCCATACTGAAAAAAACCGGCACCAATGCGGTTATTCTCCACGCTCTCAATTCCGCCCGTATCAGCACAGGCGCAGACTTTCCGCCAGAACTTACCGACCTGCTGCCACCATCAGACCGCAACCCGATACGCAATGCGCTTTTCAAAAAGTGCATGAAAAACAAAACATCATTCGATACCGGCATCGCCATCGCCTTCACCTGCGCCGACAATTTCGCCCTGCGATATGATCTTCTGAAGAACGCGCTATTCTCCCGGCGCATCAAGAATTCTAAAGGCAGTTACGACGAGGTCAGCCTGCTCCAACGGATAAAGCATATGGCAACCCTGCCCCTACGGCTTGCGAGGGCAATCTTTTGAACAACACGCCAGAATCCGATCCAGTAAAGTTGGCGGCGGCGGTTGAACTCGCCCTTGAAGAAGGCGGGGCCTTCACTGTAAAAAACAACTGCATGGCTCCCGCCCTGCCGCAAGGCACACGCATGATTATCGAAAAGAGCGATCCCGCACAGCTCAAGGCCGGTGATATAATCCTGCATGAACGGTCAGGACAGTTTTTCCTGCACCGTTTTGTTGGCATCCATCGCGGCAATATAATAAGCAAAAGCGACGCCCGTCTCCGCCCCGACCTCTTCTGGCCAACAGCAAGCCTTCGCGGCAAAGCCGTGCAGACGATCGACTCTAACGGCACCCCGTCACAGTTAATAATCCCTAGAACCACGAGGCTTAAATCGTTCCTGTACCTCCTCGTCTGCAAAGTCGGCATGGCCACCGGGTTCATCAGGAATAACGACACCCCTCCCTTCCCTGTCACCATCATGGGGAAGACATGGAAGGTTATCCCGGAAGATTGCGCGCCGGAACAATACTCCAAACTCGCGTCATATTTCATTCCTGAATGCGTGCACGGCATTGCCCCGTCATGCAGCCTTTCCGTCATGATCAAGAAAAACGCGGGAAGCGAGAATGGCGAGGAATCGGAAACAAACGAAACCACCACCATATCCGGCAGAGGGTTCGAGGTTACCTGCTTTCCCGACCTCAGCGGTTCTGTGGTGGCGGAAAATGATTCCATCATGAACGCCGCGCTGGATATCTTTTTCCGCACCGTAACCCTGCGTCTGGCCGGAGAAAAAGGCCTCTGTCTCCACGCTTCATCCGCCATCAACAAGAACACCGATCGCCTATATATTTTCGCTGGCCCAAGCGGAACCGGGAAGACAACCTCCGCCAGCACCTTCGGCCACGACAACATACTGGACGACGATTTCGTCGCTCTCTTTTCAGACAATTGCGCATATTCGAGGCGCGACCATTCGCCCCTGAAAAGCATCGGGCACAAGCTCCATCAGAACCATCTGCCGCGCGCGATCTTCCTGCCCGAAAAAGGCGAGAGATTTTCGCTGGTAAGGCTCAACGGCGCGCAGGCTCTGGCAAAATGCCTCCACCTCCCGCCCACCGGGAACACGCCGGAATCTGTAGAAAAAAGACTCACAACCGCAGCGGAGATTGTCTCCCGCATCCCGGTCTACCGTCTTGTCTGGAAGAAGGGGGAGGCTCTGCCCGCACTCATCGAGAACGCCCTAATGAACGGCAAGCAGATGCGAGGAGAATCTTGAAGGCGATGTTGCGCATCGGCGTGCCGATGCGGTCATCGTCGAAAGAGGCGACGACGCAGATGCGCCGCCGCCCCTGAATTATTAGACAATCTTAGAGCTTCTAAAATAACCTCTGCCTACAGCCCCTCGACCACCATCTTGACAATGTCCAGAGCCGCATCCGGCTTGGCAATCCTCTTCGTCGCCGCCGTCATCTCTTCAAGGCGCTTCGGATTTTCCAGCAGATATTTGAACTTGTACATGAGATGAGCCGGGCTGTTCGACTTCAAGGCCACCCCGTTTTCAAGCAGGAAGTCTGAGTTGCGTTCCTCCTGCCCGGGGATGGGGCTGATGATAAGCATGGGCAGGCCGAGGGCGAGGCATTCGCTGGAGGTCAAACCGCCGCTTTTGGCAACCGCGAAGTCGCTCGCCGCCATGAGCTCATGCATGTTATTCACAAATCCGAAAGGAACAATCTTCCCGTTGCGGTCCGCTGCAACCTTGTCCAGCGACATCTTCAGCTTCTCGTTCTTTCCCGCAACCGCGATAATCTGTACATCCTCAACCGAATCGGCCAGCAGGGCGACCGACTTGTCCACCCCGCCAAGGCCAAAACCACCAGCCGAGGAGAGCACGGTGGGCACCCCCTGCCGCAGGCCAAGCTTCTCGCGCATCTTGTCGCGGCTCGGATATTTGGCTGAGAAAATCGGCATGATCGGAATTCCCGTAACCTTTACGCCAGCATCCCCGATCCCCTTTTCGCGCAAGGCAAAAGCCATCTCCTCCGTAGCTACGGAGTACATGTCCACCCCGCTTTGAATCCACATGGTATGGATGTCGTAATCGGTAAGGGTTACGTAGATCTTAGATTTCAGTTTGCCCTTGAGCTTCCTCTGCCCCATGATCTCCGCCGGGAAATAGTGGGTGCAGATAATGGCGTCGGGATTGTACTCCTCAATCTTCTTGCGCAGGGGCTTTGCGTTTGCCCGGTCGAGAATGGTGGCCAGCTTCTTCGCCTTGCTGTCGGCCGGTTTTTTCTCTAGATGCTCGTAGATATACCCCCAGACAGAAGGCAGGTCTTTGGCAAGTTTCTCGTATGTGCCGGTAAAAGTCTTCTGGAAAGCCGTATTCGTATATTCCAGAGACTCGATATTATTCACCTCGATATCCGGAAAGTGCGCCTTGAACGTTTCTTCAATTGCCTGCGCCGCGCGGATATGCCCTGCACCCGCCTTTACCGACACGATCAACACCTTTTTCTTCGCCATGTCCCTTCCCCTTCCAGAATTTATCTGCATAAAAACGCTTAAATATAGCTCTCAGTCACGCGTACGCTGACCACCTCACCGAAATATATCTTGTGATAATCGTTGTTGTACATCTTCGCGATGTACGGTGCCATAAACCCTTCCGGCTTCATCGTGTCGCCATAATTTTTCTTGCACTCGACAACCAACTCCGCCTCCGCATAGGAAGGCGCGGCCACCGCTCGCGACTTGACCGGCGTCAACCCCGACCCCGCAACCTTGTCCTCATCACGTCCGGAAACCGCGCCCATATACTTCAGGGCTTCCTTGTTGGCATCGGGAAATGAGCAGAGGGTAAAGCTATCATACTCTTCGGTAAAGTCGAAGGTGTGCCGCGTCGGACGCACGACGATCATGGCGAGAGGCCTGGCCCACATGGTGCCGAATGCGCCCCACCCGACGGTCATGGAGTTGAACTTGCCCGAATCGAAATCACCGGCGGTCAGGAGCATCCATCTCCCGCCCAGGATATCGAACGGGTTGATACGTAATTCTTCCATGGATATTTCACGAAGCATGGGCTAGGAGCCTCCTGACTGAAGATGACTACGTCATATCGAACCAGATAGAGTTTTTTTACACAAGCAAAAAAGCCTGCATCTGCCGTCAATATATATTGCCAGCGAGGGAGGTTGATGATAATCTGACAGAATATTACAGGGCGCTTAACCATGTTGAACGGAGAAAACCGATGAAAAGCATTGTAGGCAGACTGCTCGGCGTATCTTTCCTTGCGGCACTCATCTGCACCCCGATTTTCGCGGCCGGCGCGGTCAAATCGGAAGAGAAACCAGATCTTCTGGGCGGGATCGCGGGGCCGATCATATCCAAGGACGGCAAACCGGTAAAAGCCATGGTCATGCCGGTCTCGATTACCATTCCGGATGATGTTGCAAAGCAGGCCTCCATGGACGACGAAAAAGAAGCGGAACTGCGTCAGAATACGTGGGAAAAGCTCGGCACACTTGTGGACAAATCGGATAAATTCATCAAAGCCAGCGCCCCCGACGGGGCGGAAGCGGACGATGTTATCAAGAAAACCATCGCCCACGCCGCAGGCATGCTCCCCGCCGAGGAGTTCAAGAAAATAACCAAATTCAAGCTGCCTGAAAGGTTTATCTACGGGCATATCAGCCTGACTTTGCAGGAAGACGAGGAGCTGCGCGGCTTCAAGGTCATAAAGCACATAAAATACTTCGCCGACGCGCAGATCAGGCTGGTAAACAGCGCGAATTTCACCTATCAGCCATCCCTCGCCACGGCGAGCGACACCGACCTATCGAAAGCGATAGAAAAGGCGATGACAAACGCACTCGACAAATATCGCCTTTCCGCAGACGAGAAGCCGAAGAAAACCGAGGATTCCGGCGGATTTTTCAACTGAACGCCACCAATTACGTCTGAAGGCTCCCCGATGGGGAGCCTTTTCTTTTGTCACAGCATGCGCCATTCGCGGCATGACGCGCAAACATTCAAAAAAGCCCTGTTTTTCGGGTTTTTTCTGTCACCAAGCAATCGTGAATCCGTTATGATTACAAGAGTTATGCGGTTTCAACCCAAGTATTGGCAACTAATCCAGATATTTACAAAAGGTGAGACTCCAAACCATGCGAAAAACCATCCTTTCCTCCCTACTTTTCTCCGCCGTTTTCTCGTTTGCCTGCATCAAAAGCCATGCGGTCGACGCGCCCAAGCCGAACGAGGTGGAGTTTCCGGACGAATTGAATGTGCCGCTCAATAAAGGCAAAAACGCAAACGACACCTACAACAAAAGTATGAAAGATTGGGAAAGCGAACTACGGAAGACCGAGAAGGATAACAACAGAAGGTCGACAAAGGCGAGGACACGAGGACTTGCCCTTACCTACAAGATGCTGGAATGGTATAAAAAGGATCAGAAGGAATACTTCTTCTCCCTAAGCAAATACGCGAGCTTATGGGTAAGCCTGGAGCAGGTCGACCGCGGTTGCGAACCGATCAAGGAGTATATCGGCAAAAACATCTCCAAAACGGAGGATGCGATCGAGGCGCTTTCCTTCATGCTGGATCTTTGCTCATGGGACAATCCCTGGAAAACCAAAGGGTCCTATAAATGGCTTGACTACGCATCTCAACGCATCATGGCCCTGAAAAATGTGGGCGTCATCCCCGACTCTCACCCTGTGGTTATCAAAGCAATGAAATGCCAGGCCACTCTCTACGGCCAGTACACATTCAATCTCTCCGAGGCTGATAAAGTTATTACAGAGCTTTCCGGCATGACGGAAGAGGCGCTGTGGGCCAAGAAGAAATACGCCGACATACTGCGGGCCATATGCAGGCCCCAAAAGGCGCTTGAGATCTACAGCAGCATCTCGGAAGAGACAAACGTCATCCGGGACATGCAGGACACGGAGAGGGAGATCAGGAATGAGGATGCAAAGTTCCCGAGCGATCTCGGCGTGGAAGGATTGTTGCAGCCGATCAGAACCACACAGCCGAACTTTGTAATCCACATGATCGACAGCGCCATGAAGACCCTAGCGGACAAGGACCATCTCAGCGCTTCGGGTGAAAGCCAATACTCTTCGGCATGGACATCGATAGCCCGCCACCTTGTGTCTATGAGTCAGGCAGAGATGGAAATTGTCAGGAAGAACAACGAGAGCAACGCCGCGTCCGGACTTTCCGCAGCAACAAGCGACGGAAGCGTTTACGCAATCACCAAGGTTTTCAGGCAATACCCCTTCTCCGCTTCAGTACACAAAGCAATGCTGGAAACCGCCGAGAGGGAGATGAAGAAAGGAAACTTCGGCGCCGCCTACCGCCTCTTCAGCGACATAAACTCCTACTCGGACAACCCGTCACTGAAAAAGCAGGCTAAAATCGGCGAGCTTCTCTGCATCGGGAACATGGGCCTTACCGATACTTTCAAGGACGCCTTCGAGGGCATCACGGGCAATGATAAATTCAAGCTCATGAACAAGGAACTCGACGGCAGGGCGCTTATCGCCGCCATCAAGGACATAGATTCCGAGAAGCACAAGAAGCCGGCAACCAACACGTCAAAACAGATCAGCCAATTGGAATACCCCGAGCGCCAGCCGTGGCCCGACTACATAACCAACGAAATCCCCTTGAGTATTATCAGCCGGATCAACAACCTGCAGGGCGACATGCAGGAATACGACGGGATGGCCTACCTCACAGGGCCGCAGATTATCGCCGCCTACCAACTCGGGCAGCCGAAGCCGGTCTGGTTCAGAACAAACGATTCGGCCAACATGCCCTTCAAATTGGACCCTGAGGACCCGGTAACCATACCCGGAAAATTCCGCCCCGCCATCGACGGCGGCGTCCTTTTCACCAGATGGGGCATTGCTCCGAACGGTATGGGGATGAACAGTATCGCCGCCTTTGACGCGAAGACAGGCAGAATGCTCTGGGACAGCTCTAACAACATCATGCAGGAAACGCTTACGGTAACCAGCGACCCCGCAGTTGACCAGCAGAGCGTATATTTCATCGCCGCAGAGAACTTCTCGTCTTTCTCCTCGATCAGGCTATTCCTCGTTGCCCTCGACCGCTCAAACGGGAAGCTGCAGTGGAAGCGGCAACTGGCTGAATCGTCCACCCTGCGCCTCAGTTCGATCAAGCTTGACTCGCGCAGAAGCACATATATAAACCTGACCACTTTCGGCGGTTCAGTCAGCGCCCGTGCCGGCTCCGTTTACTGTTCAACCGCCCTTGGCTCCATCCTCTGCTGCGACAGCCGCGACGGGATGATCGAATGGGCCTACGAATATGAACGCCTGAACAACACGCGAAACATAAACGAGGTATACAATCGGGAGGGAATCCCTGCCCAGTATTATGGCCAGAACGTCGTAATCTCCCCCCGCGATTACCAGGGCGTACTTGCCATGGATATAAAAACCGGGCACGTCGCCTGGGACAAGCCGCTCATCAATCCTAACGCATTCATCTGCGCAACGCAAAAGGCCCTTGTCTGCCACGGCCTGAACGCTATCACCGCTATCTCTCCGGAAGACGGTTCCACCCTGTGGAGCCGAAGGTTAAGCAGGGAAATCCGCAGCGCATACCGCGCCCCAGACGGCTGCATAGCCATCTCGACCACGGAAGGGTATTATCTCTTTGACGAAAACAGCGGGAAAGAACTTTCCTTTACGGCATGGGGGAAGACACAGCCACTGATCTACCCAATAATTGCAGACAAGGATAAAGTCGCAGTTGTCACCTCGTGCGCTACCGGATCGTCTGCTGGTGACATGATAAAAGGGAAGCCGTCCGGCACCGGGCTGCCGATGACGCAACTCTGGTCCCTCTCCCGCGGTAAAACCGAGGTATGGGCTCCATCGCCAGAATCCGGTATTGACAATAGGTTCATCGCCTACAGCGAAGGCATAATCGAAGGCTTCAGCATTGACGCAAACGTGAAGAGCCTCTGGTCACGCCCCATCCGGAGCGGCATGATCGGAAAGGTGTGGAGAAATGGCAGCATAATCATCGTCTATCCCGAGAAGACGATCTGCATCTCCCTGGACAATGGCGCAATCAAATGGAGCCTGGACACCGGCGACCAGATGAGCAGCGCATACATCAACAACAAGGATACCCTGATACTCTCCACAACCAGCTTCCCCCCCTTCAGGCAGGTATATCTTGAAGGCGATTCGCGGGGAACGGTTTTTACCAGTGTCGACATGAACAACGGCTCAATCGCGTGGAGCACAAACCCCTCGCTCATACCCAGCAATTCGGCATGGGGCAACGCGGAGGTTAGTGGCGAACGGTTTTACCTGCTAGGCTATTCGTACTCATGGAAAAAACAGATAAAGGTAGAGATAGAGGTAAAAACCGGCAAGCTGGAAGCGGAGGAGGTCGGCCAAAAGCAAAAGAAGAAGACCGGACTCTTCCGTAAAATATGCACCGCCGGGGACAAGCTCGTGTTTATCGACAGCGAGCGAAAGATCAGATACATCCCCCTGAGCGGAGATGGTGACGGCAAGGAGTTCGCCCTCCCCACAAAAAACTACGCCAAGCATCGCTGGGACGACACCAACGCATACGTGCTGGAGTCGGCCTCAAACGACAAGTGGGTTTACTTCCGCATTTATAACCGCTACCGCGGGGATGACAGGTTCGGGCCATTCATCATAAATGTTGATGACCCGAAATTTTACATGGCCGTCAGCAACTGCCTGAAAGCGTCTTTCAGCGGCGACGAGATCGACCTTTACCGCACCCAGGCAATGGAACGGATAACCACCGGCGACAAGAATAAATTCTCAAGCATCACCATCCCGCCGGACAGCAAGGGCACCCAGGTTGTGGTTTTCCATAACGTCACCGACAATGACACGACCACCCTCTTCTCCATCGTAAAGAGAAGATCTGAATCGACTAAAGGCAACCTGAGGATCGACACCATTAACAACAAATCGGGGAAGCGCACCCGTTCGCAACTTTTCGAGAATATCGTCATAGATGAGGAAAGCGCCAAGGCAAATGAGGCAGCATTCATTTACCGCAACGGCTACCTTATCGCCCCGTCCATCTCCGGCCTCGCCTGTTACGCAAGGCAGGCAGGGGCCGACAAGTCCGGATCGGGCGACAACACCGCATTCAAAACCAATTCAGAGATCATAGTCGACGGCGACCTTTCCGACTGGGCCGACAGTGTGGAGAACCACGGCAAGCTGTCGGACAGGCTTCTCCTAGCCCACGACAACACCAACCTGTTTATCGGGTTCAGCAGGCGTGACAGCTCGGCCATAACATGGAACGGCGGCGACTCAGGCTCCGGCGGCGACTGGCTCGAACTCGGTTTCGCCGGAAGCGACAAGCGCTACCGGTTCGGCATTGGCGTCGATAACGCAGGCAAGACATACTGGAAGCAACTCGGGGCTAACGCCCTTCCTGAACGCGTGCAGGGCCAGGCCCGCTTCTCCGCCGACTCCGGCATGCTTACATACGAAGCATCGATACCGATCAAAAACCTAACCGGCAAGAACGGAACCCAGTGGCAAGACGTCGGGTTTTACGCGCGCCTGTGGGACGAAAAGAACGGGGAGCCATACCCAGTAATGACGTGGGGCGCACCAGTATTTATCGATGACCTCCCTCAGGAGGCTTATCACAAGCTCTCATTCGTCAACATGACGCTTAAAAGCAGAAACGCAAAGCTTGAGTTTGTGAAGAGCAACCCAGAGAGCCTTGGATCGTGGAAACTCATCAAAAGCGAAATCTCGCGGGACAAGGGCAACAATCTCGAAAAGGCTATCGACCTCTTCCGGATGATCCTCGCCTCCAGCCCTAACGGATCGAGGACAAACCAGATCCTGACCATGCTTCATAAAGCCTACCTGAACTGTGGCGTGCAGGATCCGGTTGAAAATGTCGTGGCGATTGCGAAAGAGTACAAGGTAGACAACAGCATAATCGACGTTTACAGAAAGCAGGCCGGAGCCTATATTTCGCAATGGATCTATCTGGATAAGGACAACACCCCCGACGCAGTCGAGATAATTTTCCACGACGGGCAGACCTGGGAACACCGGGCACTCTTCGGCAACGGAAACGATTACGGCTACGGCACCATAAATACTGACTCCCTGCGTTTTATTGGCGGCCTGCCAGAACCCGGCAAATGGGCTGAGCTCAAGATTCCGCTCATCGATATCGGAATGGAAGAGAAGGCTATAACCGGCATCACATTCCAGAACAACATCGGCCTTGTCCACTGGGATCAGACCTCGGTCGTTACCGCCGACGGCAAGAGCACAACGTTCATCGACGAGAAAGAGGATATCAACCAGAATTCTAAGGACGCAAGAAGATGGAAATGGGATAGCAAACTTGTCAAATCTAAGAAGGTTTCGCATTATAGCGACCTGGCCAAGAACCGTTGGCAGGCCTCCACCCATGGCATCTATCCACTGTCGCGTCCGATCAGCGAACACATAACCGTCCCCACCTCAGGGGCATATGTCTCGGCATGGGTATTCATCGACCCGCAAAAACCGGCCAAAGGCATCGCTATCGGCATCAAGAACCGCGACGAGAGCGACTGGAGGGATATCTCCTGGGGGCAGTCTATCCACGGCTCGCGTTCAACAGGCGAACTCCCCTCCCCCGGCAAGTGGACCGAGATCCGCCTTCCCCTGATCTGGACCGACTCCGTGGGCTCCATCATCGAAGGCATGCGCTTCCAGAGCCAGGGAGGAAACTCTTACTGGGATAAGGTAGAGGTTGTTTCATCCTCAAACCGCGAGACAATCTTCGAGGATGAAAACCCCGGCAAATCGGTTCAAGGTAAATGGAACTGGACCGACAAGAACAAAAAATCTGGTGCAAAATCCCTTCTCCTGGATACGGGCAGCAGCACAATGGCCTCCGTACTCCCGATGGAAAAACTTATCGTACCGGGCTCAGCCAAGATAATTGCACTGGACTACAACAGCACATTCATCAGGGACTGGCTTGTACTAGCACCATTCGACAACCCCAAACTCGACGCCTTTGAGGTCAACCCGCCCGAGAGCGACGGCGTAAAACCGGATAAGACCTATAAGGGTAAGGATGGCGCCGAAATCAAGTGGACCGAAATGAAGTCTGAATCCGGCATGCTGGATTTCGCCGCTACAATCAAGCCCACCGAGAACGTTACGGCCTATGCCGCTTGCTGGGTATATTCAGATAAGGAAACCGCTGCGATAATCGAAGCCGGCAGCGACGATACATTGCAGATATGGCTAAACGGACAGCTTGTCCACGCCAACCACATTTACCGCGGCGTCAGGATTGCGGAAGATACCGTACCCGTAACCCTCGCCAAAGGCTGGAATGAAGTAATGGCCAAGGTCGAACAGGGCAACGGTGGATGGGGACTGGCGATGGGAATCCGGGACGCCGCTACCGGAATGTTCATGACCAAGGTCACAAACAAACCGCCAAAGAAATAACGGCAACAGCCACAAACGAGCTGGCAAGGCACTCAGGCTCCCTGCTCAATTACAACAAATGGGTAATAACAAAAAAGCGTGGCCAGCGATCCATTCGCCTGCCACGCTTTTTATTATAGCATTGTAAGGATCTATTGAGTTCAACGCGCTTGTATGTTATGCCGCGGGATACATCATTACCTGACATTACGATTGCGGCTTACACCACCACACAATCCTGCTCCGGGCTCAAGTCTTCAGCGCGAGGCAGGATTTTATTCCTTGGGGCCGACCGGAACAACCCTGATACCCTTGACCATCGCACCCTTGTAGTCGGTAACACGGAGCTTGTAAAACCAGCCCTTTTCATTATTTCCAACCCGGAGGAGGATCTTGTTCTGGCCTTTGTGCAGATCAGCTGTGGTGGTAGCAACTTTACCGCTGCCCCATCTGTTCTGGAAATTGAGATCCAGTTTCTTGCCGTTAACCCAAAGCATTCCACTGTCGTCAGCCTCAACGGTATACTCTAGCTTCACCTTTTTATCCCCATCCGAATCCAGAATGCAATAGGCGTAAGCCAGGAGCCGGTTGGTCGGCGGCTCGTAAATATCGTGCAGCAAGACCCGCCCTATCTTGTCGGGAGATATGGCAGCCTTTTTCCATGTCGCCTTGCGGTCAAAATCTTCGGGGATTTTCAACTCAGCCTTTGCCGTTTTGAAGGTTGGCATGAGATCGAGAAGCACCTTATCATCCTTGCCAACAATCCTGAGATCAGAGAAAGCGGCGGCGGCCTGGTCGGCAAGCGCCTTGGAGGAGGTCGCAATGGATATATCGATTTTCTTACCAGCGTGTTCCTTGAGCACCAGAGCGAAACCTTTCCAGCCGTCACCAGAGGTTCGCAGCGACTTGGAGTAAGCGCTTTCACCGTCTATGTACACTGCGAAGTATACGTTTTCGCGCACCCCCCCGTCGAGGGAGACACTGATGCTTCCGGCCAACCTCGCTGACGGATCGTCCGGTACCGTAATCCCCTTGACCTCCATGCTGAGCCTTCCGACATTGACGCCCTGATAGGGAAAATAAAAATTGCAGGCGTTTTTGCTCAGCCCGTTGATCGTGCATTCCTCTTCCTTGTAGTCAGCCCCATAGCCGAGGCCCTTGCCCGCTGTAAGGTCGGAGGTGTAAGTCTTGGAAAAATCGATCTCGTGCTCCGGCGCGTATACGGCGTCGGCAACATTAATAAACGGACCGACAACAGCCCATTTGTCGACATAACCAAGGTGTTCAGAAACGCTAAGGTTTGCCGCATCATCATGCAGCTTTGTGATGGCATCCACGGCAAGGCTCCTGACCCCGCCCTGATCGTCACCTTCTATAATGCTTGAGAGAAGTTCAACCGCTGCGCCGGCCTCCTCGGCGGTTATGCGGTCGCGCATAAGCTCAAGGGCAACCTTTACAGTTCCACGATCCATCCCGCCGGAAAAGATGGGGGACAGGAAATTAACAATGCCGCCCTCCGGCGCGCCTTCCGTTGCGGCACGGATGGTTTTCAACGCCTCGGCGCATACGCCGCTGTCCTTGGTTTTGAAGTGAGGAGCAAGAAGGGCGAATAGATTGCCGCCAGAACTCTTGGCGAGGCAGCGTATCGCGATAATCCTTATTATCCTGTCCTCGCTCATGCTGAAGGTGGTAAAGACGTTGTCGAACTCTTTCGCGTTATACTTTACCAGAGCCTCAAGCACATCACGCACCACTGTCGCATATTTCTCCTGGCTTGAGACGATGGACTTTGCGAAGAAGCGGGCCCAATCATCGTCAAGCTTGGCGGAGATTATTTTGAAGACCGGATAATAGAGATCCTTGTTTGCCCCGATAAAATAACTTTTAAGCTGGCTGAGATCCTTGATCGGGTAACCCATAAGGGCCCGTTCGGCCTCGCGCCTGACCTCTTTGCTCCCGTCCTTGACTATGGAGTTAAGAAGGGCGCCGACAGCGATGGTAGATTTGACCTTACCCAACCCCCTTGCAGCCTCAAGCCTGACTTCGGTATTCGGGTGCTCAAGCGCCTTTATCATCTCGTTTATCGGGCCGATCGTGCCGATATGGACGAGGCCGCGGATGGCGGCTTTGCAGAGCTCAGGGTTATCCTTATTGCCCAAAGCCTCCATCAACTCGTTGCGCGCGCCGCCCTTTCTCAGTTTAGCAAGAGCGACCAGAGCCTGACATTTGACGTTGAGGTCTTTGTCGCTGATGGCCGCCTTTACCGCATCTTCGGAGGCAGGGGAAGGGATGTTCCCCATCGCCTCTACCGCAGCAGAGC
>JAFGWW010000169.1 GCA_016936955.1 Planctomycetota bacterium
AAATTTGCGAATTTTCGTGCGATGGACTTAGAGACAAGATTGTTGCGCATCTCATGGGCGATGCGGCGGGTAATGACATCAGACTCGCCAAGAAAGGCGGAGTCGAAGTTCATGTCGCTGGCGTTTTTCCAGTAGTTATAATTGCCTGTATTGTCGGAGGCTGAATCGTAAGCGGCGCGGGAAATATTGACCGAACGGCGGGGGAGGCGTTCGCGGCGCTCAATGGGGTTTCCGCTGGAGTCGAGAAGAATGGTCTGCGCCATCAGTTATGCACCCCCGGCCGACATTGCACCTTGCGGAGCATGGTGCCGGCACTGGAAAGGGACTCCTGCTTGTATGTTTTGCGCAGGGTCATGAGCTCGTCGAAGGAGTAATCCTTGATGCGGCGACCATCTCCGGTTTCCATCTCGGCAAAGGCGGAGTCGTCGGTAATCTTGCCCAGCTTGTAAGCTATGGCCGCATCGATAAGGGCTACCATCTCACTCGCGGTTGTGCTCATCGTCTGCTCCGTCAAACCAAAAAAAGAGACGCCATCAGGGATGCAGCCCTGCATGGCGTCTCTTTTCTGGCACATGTTGCTGGGGTGGCCGCCCCATCAACTTACCGATCTGAATTTTCAGGTGGGGATCTCTCCCCTGACACTTTCAGCTATAACCGCTCAATAAACAAGTGCAAGCGACTTTTAAGAAATTTCAACTTCTACCGGAATATATTCCGGTTTTTATTTCTGTTCGTTAAAATTTAACCAGATCCTAGATCGAATAATTTCACTCACTTTATCTATAAATGAATTTAACTCTTTTAACGTTTCCAGCATTTTCTTATGAGCATCAGGGGAGCCATTAAATACACCATCGCTGACACTCCGAAGAAGATCGGTATATTCATCAGCCAGTAAATATTCAATTTTCCTGAGGACATCAAACAATTCAGGTGGATAGAATGGCTTTTTTGACAATACAATCCGCTTGTAGTCTTCAAAAAATACATCAAGTTCTTTGATGGTCTTATGTAAGCGATTGGTTTTATTTTCCGCACTAGCTACGGTGTTAAATAAAACTATTCTGCTTACGTCCAACGACAAAGCCATATTTGATAATGGACCCCATATTTCTTCATACAGACTAAACTCTTTCTCAAACTGCAGTCGATGAACAAGAGAGTCGCGATTCGCCTGTATCCTCAAGCCTTCGAGCAACTCTCCCCCCTCCTGCTGCATAGCCTGCATCTCTTTCCTGTGCTCGTGCCTTTCCTTCTCCAGTAGTCTCTCGGACCATAATTTACCAAGAAAGGAACTAAAGGCTAGAACAACGGCTCCACCGCCGCCAAGCGAGGCCATGACCCCAGCAACTACTTTTACAACATCAAAACCACTCATGCACAAACCCTCCATGACAAATCAAAATATAACCATACTACCGTATCACGTATCTGGAGTTTTTTCAATCGTCTCCCGCGTGGTAATCCTCCGGCCGCAGTACAGGCAAATTAGCCTACGGCGACGGGCGTGGGGGATATCGTAACTGTCAACGGTCTTCCACTTGCGCGGACGGCGCATGCTCTGCGGGAGAGGATCGCCCTCCTCGCTGAAATCACGGCACCCGCAATTAGGGCACTGAATGCCGAGCGGGGCCGCACTGCTTTTCTCTTCCTGATCATACTTTTCCGTCACCGTTTCCCCCTTCTATCCTGCCGCCGCGAAAAATAGTCCCTGCTCTTATTGCTTGCTGGCTCCGCCTCTTCGTTCGACCCGATCAGCCTTATGCCGCGATGCCCTCCCCCGACATCGCACAGGACAGAAGTATCGAGCCAGTGGTTATTCTTGTTCTCTTTCTTGAAAAACCTGACCACTCCCTTTCCGCGCTTGAACTCTTCAACCTCGATCTCGGCCACCTGGTGCTTTGAAAATGCGAGGTGCTGTTTCCTGTCATCGCCGAAGATGGTGCACGAGCCTGGACACGCTGGAGGGGTTAGATATCGGTCATGGACGTAGCGTTTCCAGTAGTCCGCCTCGAACATCACCTGCCAGACGGTACGCTTCTCCCCAGAGACCTTTACGGTCTTGCGCAACTCGTACATGTGATGCCCGGGCTTTTTCTCGAAGGTGCGGACGGGTGGCATATTGAAGTTCGGCTGATTGACACCGCGCCCGCATCCCATCGACGGCTGGTACACGTCGCCAACCTCGGCGCAGAAATGCAGCACCGGATCAGGGCGCCAGTGGGCATCGATCAGAACCTTGGAGAGTGGAATCTCGATCCCGTCGGCGGTCTTGTATGGCTCCGCCAGGACATCCTCACGCCAGCGGTACAGCGCGGTAAGCAGGGCATGGTCAAGACCCTCGTCCTCGCCCTGCTCAGTGTTGTGCACCTCGAGCACGCCGTAATCGATCACAAACGATTTTGCGTCACCGGATATCGCCTTTACCTCCCAGTGGCAAGCGTATTTTCCGAGGTCGATCCCGGCCGTCAGCATTGAGCATTCCGGGGGAATGATGCCGCGGGGATAATGGGAGAGGCGGTTCTGGATCAGGCCAGCAGAAATCCCTGAATCGTCAACCTCCGGCTCATACGGGATGGCCCAGATAAACTGCCGGCAGTATTTTTCGTCCTCGTCTTTTTCGCTCCGGCGCGCGGCCCACTCCTTGGCGGCTATCTCGGCCTGCGGGTTGAGCGGAGAGTGGAGACCAGTCCACCTGATGCCGAGCGAGTTTGTCCGCGGCGGCTCCCCCGTGATCCTGCCGGTTTTGCTTATACTCTGTCCCTTATGGACGATTGCTGCATGCTCGATCGCCCACGCCCGATCTGACTTGCGCCACAGTTCTGGCTCTTCATAAAGATGAGCGCGGGAATCCTCCTGCCAGATCGCGCCGCACTCTGGACAGGAAAAACGACCATTCTCCCGCGCCTCCATCACAGTCTCAGCTTCTTCCCATCCCGTAAAATGCTTGCGCTCAGGCCATACGTATTCCCGGCAGTGCGGGCACTGCAGCATCACGCGAGAGTCGGTGCCGCCGGTTATCTCGCGCCAGATTCTTCCCTCCTCAATCGATACCGTGCACTCTCCGATCAGCTTTGCAGCGGGGCCGTATGTCGTGGTGCGCGCTTCGATCTGGCTCACCGGGTCGGTTTCACGTGAAGCCTCGCCGGGCTTGTCCATCTTGTCCAACTCGGTCAGGACGACGATGCGGACGGTATGTGAGCTTCGCTGCGAGTCACCTCCGCCTGCGCCGAAGAAATACAGGCGGGCACCGTTTGCGAATCGCAGGACCGACGACTTGCCGAGCTTCGCTCCTTTGCCTGTCTTCGGGATCAGGTTCTTGTAGCGCGTCGCCATAATTGTCGGCAGAATCTTGTCGACAAATACATCCCACCCGAGATCTATCGTGGGAGCTGCAAGGCCGACGTCTTCTTCGAGCTCGAACAGCGCATAAAGCACATCAGCCGCAAGACCCATAAACGTTTTAGAGCTCTGCACACCACCGGTCATCCACACGTATTTCCAGCGCGGGTTCCAGATTTCCGCAAGGACAAGGTCCTGCCACATCCACGGGTTCATGTTCTCACCCTTCGCGGGGCCGGTGGTAACCTTGATCTCTTCGCGGGCGAAGGCGTGGGGAGGTCTGATGGCGCGCGGACGAAGTCCACTGAAAAAAGAAACCTCAAGCGACGGATAAGTATCAGCAGCTATAATCAATCCTGTTTCTCCAGGGCGGAGTTGATGTCGATCTCGATATCCGCAAGTGACTTTTCAAACGATGCGGTAAACGTTCCGAGGCACTTGTCGCAGAATCCACGCGTTGACGCCTCTATCAGTCCTCGAAGTTTCCCGGCGGCGGCAGTCCATGTGTTGCAGACCACTTCTCTGTCGAGGAGCTTTCCCATCTCTCGCTTGATGTGGAGCTCTACCTTTCGCGCCTGGCGCTTGCGGAACAGCTCGGAGTAAAACGTACTGCCAGCGGTATGGAGAAGCGGATCGTCCTCGTCATTCACGCTGTCGGGTTCGATGCCATCCTGCTCTAGCCTCTTCATATGCTCGTCAATTTTAATTTGAGCCTCGGCTTCACGTTCCGCCATGCGGTACTTTACATACCAGGCAACAGCCTCCGGGGAATTGAAGACAAAATAGCGGCCACGCTTTACGTGCGGCATGCCATCCTCTTTGACAAACTTCCGGATGGATTTATCCGAAACGCCGAGGATTGCGGCTATTTCCTTCTGACTTAGACTATCAAACCCTTTAGCCATTGTTTTTTCGCTCCTCCCCGAGCGGAACACCCTCAAAAAAGGTCATGTGCGTAAAAATTCGCCGATGCAAGTCCCCGACCTCGTGGCTATATCGCCGGAAAGGACCCATTATAAGCTACCGATAAATAAGGACTTATGAGGATTTTTCGGGAGCGCTTTGAGGCCGTTTTGAGGGATGCGGAGGTCGCTTTATAAAACGCATGCGACAATGCGTAACATATTTCAGAAAGCGCAAACGCTGCCAAACTTCCGCTACTTCCGCTAGAGGCTTTTTTGTGCTTATCTTCCGTATTGATATATACTTGCACCCAAATTACCCCCAAAACAACAGCACAGTCTGGTAAAGAACTTCACGTAAAACCCCTAATCCCCAAAATACATCTTATGCGCGCAACAACCCAGCCAACCCGTTTTGGTATACAAATCACGCCCCCTTCAATTTCTTGATAGCGATACGCTCCATGCGGATTTCCTTGCGCCTCGCGGCTTTGCCCTCTATTCTCTCCATGTGGTACTTGCTTGTCGGGTCAATGGGGCATCTGTTTATACGCTCGAAGTCCTTAATGACCCGAAGCCCGTCTGTTATTGTCAACGTCTTGCGTGTCGCTGGGTCGCACCTTAGCGCCAGATTGATCGCACTCATCATGCCTTGCACATAAGCACGCCGTTTTCTCCCCTTATACCACTTGATTATTTTCCTGATCATGCGATCTCCTTCACGCAAACCCTTGGCCACTCTTCAAATCATTCTCAATTCACAAAAACAAAATACCCGCGTTGGCGCTGGATGGTTCGCGGCTTTGCCCTATCCTTAATCACGCGCTCAAATGGCACCGGCGGCAATTCAGGTTTACGCCCAAATGCACTACACCAACCAGGCTGCTTTTCGTGCATCCTGAATAGATAATCATCGTGCAAGAATACGTCCCAATAAGGTGGCATGGAAAGGACCGCGTCACCCCAAAAAGACTGTTCAACCCTTGGCGCTGTCTGTGTGCAATAAAATACGTCGCCTGCAGTAATAACCGCCGTGCCGCCATATTTTTCAAGCGCTTCGCCCAAGCTCACATAATCAATCATTGGCTCTCCCCCTTCACAAA
>JAFGWW010000170.1 GCA_016936955.1 Planctomycetota bacterium
AGCGCCGCAATCGTAGACTTGCCCGAACCCGTACCCCCGATAATTGCCGTCGTTTTGCCCGCCTCAATACTAAAACTAATTCCATCCAAGGCCGGAACATCCGCCCCCGGATAGCGAAAACTCACGTTACAGAACTCCAGCAGCGGCGAATCAATCGGCCCCTCAGCAGACAGCAGCTCAATATCCTGCCCCTCAGGGTCCCGCACCGAAGACGGCGTCTCCAAAACCTCCCTCAGACGAGTCGCAGAGACCGCCGCCCGCGGATACATCACAAATAGCGAAGAAAGAATCATCAAAGAAAATAGAATATGCGTCGCGTACTGCACAAAGGCAATCAATTCGCCAATCTGCAGGGCGCCAAGATTCACCCGAATAGACCCAAACCACATCACCGCCACCGTCGTAACATTCATCACCAGCGTCAGCAGCGGCATCAGAATCAGCAGCACCCGCTGCGCGTTCAAGGCCGTCATCGTCAAATCGCGGTTAGCAGCATCAAAACGGCGGCGTTCACTCTCCGTACGGTCAAACGCGCGGATAACCCGCACCCCGCCCAGCGCCTCGCGCAGCACCAGATTCACCGCATCCATCTTCACCTGCATCTTACGAAACAGCGGCACACCCACCTTCGCCACAAAGACAATCGCAAGCGCAATAAACGGCAGCGCCACCAGCAAAATACGCGAAAGCCACAGATCCGTACTCAGTGCCAGCGCAATACTCCCCACACACATAAGCGGCGCCCGCGCCAGCATGTGCAAACCCGTCTGCACAAAGTTTTGAGCCTGCAACACATCATTCGTCGACCGTGTAATCAAGGTAGAGGTACCCAGCCTATCAAACTCAGAAAGCGAGAACGACTGAACCTTCTTAAACACAGAAAACCGCAAGTCGCGCGCAAACCCATTTGCCGTCTTCGCCGCAAAAAAAGCCGCCGCAATAGCACTCAGCGAGCCAAACGCCGTCACAGCCAGCATCAGCAGCCCCACACGGATAATATGCCCCGAATCACCCGCCACCACACCGCCGTCCACAATACTCGCCATAAGCCGCGGCAGCGCAAGATCCGCCACCGTATGCGCCAAAACCAAGAACAGCGCCAAAACCGCCTGCACCGCAAACGGCCTAATATATCGAAGCAAATATCTCACAAGGCCCCCTTAGCCAAACCAGCGCCCAGAAGCAAACTACCGAGCCCGAGAAGCAATATATTCCATAGCAGCAGAGGCCAAGAAACCAGATCGGCTCTCCCCCTCATGTTTCGCGTATGCATCAATCTTAGAAAGAATATGTTCAGGAATCGTCACATTAATACGGCGCACGTCCCTAGAAAGCGTACTAATATCCACTTCGACCAAGCCCCAGAGAATAGCATCAGCATAGCACGACTTAAGCATATCAATAGAAGAAGCTCGTGGCACCAACTCATCATCCAGCAGCAAGCCTTCAATATGAGTAAGAATCGCCTCCCGCGCATTATCAAACGCATCCTCAATAGTAGCGCCCGCCGAAAAACACCCGGGTAGATCCGGCACCGTCACGCCATACTCACTGTCAGCATCTTTTTCAAGAAATACAGGGTACTTCATTCAAAACTCCTTATCCAAACCCGCTTGCTTCAAAATGCTCCGCGCCGTTCCCACCGGCAAATCAGCCTTAGGATGCGGCACCGTCACCTTTCCCTGCTTAGACGCGTGCTTAAATTGATAATGACTCCCTCGAATATTACAGATAAACCATCCATCCGCTTTCAAGCGTTTAATAAGTTCAGCACTCCGCATGTGTGTATTATACACACCAAATATGCAGCAGACAAGTCAGGGCGTGCCCCCGCTGCGGCGGGGTCGGGCTTTACGCGAGTACTCCTCGCTGCGCTGCGGGGTGCTCGCTGCAATCCCTCACGCGGAAAAAGGGGGGGAATAACGCGAGAGAGGCATAAATCTTAGTTTCCCGAGGCCTGTTTACGTGCTAAGATAACAAAGAAGGCAACAGTACATACGCTAGAGTGCAGCAGCAGTAAAACAACCGAGAGATGCATCCATGTTTCTACAAAAACCATTGGAATGGTACACAGTCCCTTCGATGATATGGAATTGTGAAAACGGCATGCGTGATACATACTGGGACAAAGTATAGCGTGCCATTGGGTGCGCGATATCCTGTTATTTGTGGATATATCACGCAATTACACAAGGGCGAATATAGACGCAATATGGCGGGTAGCGGGGAGTTATCGGCAAGTTATGGAGACAGAACACATTTTGAATGATATGAAAAATTATAAAGGTAAATACACAGAATGACAAAGTATTCCAATACCGACTTAATGAAACTTGCTATTGAAGAACATTTGAAGTGTACCGAATTTCCGCGTGTTGGAGCCATAATTTCAAAAAGTGGTGTTTTGCTTTCTACAGGTTTTAGAGGAGAGAGGAAAGGAATTCATGCAGAAAGAGTTGCTATCGAAAAGCTAGGTAAAGACGATTTACAAGACGCAACTATTTATACGACATTGGAACCTTGTGTGACCATTCAGCAAGAACAAATTACCGAATGCTGTGCAGACATAATAATAAAATCAGGAATTAGAGAAGCTGTAATCGGAGTATTAGACCCAAACGGAACTATTTATTCTGAGGGTTATCGTAAGCTACTCGAAAATAAAATTAGTGTATCATTTTTCAATCGTAAATTAAGAAAAGCAGTTGAAGAAGAAACATTTGAATACGGTGACATTCATAAATTAATCGGATCAGGAAAAAGACGAATTCCAGTTGTACATAGCGGAACCCATTTAGAGGTTCAATTTTCTGAAAATGACAATAGAACAATAAATATTGGATGGAACACCTTACAGACACGTCATGGAATTGTGGACTTATTAAGTGAAAACGGAGCGGTAAGAGTTGCGGCAGGAGCCACAAACTTCTCTGATATAACAGACCCAATGGTGTTTAGATTTCCAAGTCACTATACAAGACTTCACAAAGGCGAAATAGCTATTGTTAAACCAAGTAACGCTACATTTTGTATTCTAATTAAATTACTTGAATTATATGACAACGACATTTTATTTCAATGGGAAGTACGAAATGATTAAACCAGCCGCTAACAGCGGGTATACGCCATTAAAACGGTTTATACCCGCGGAACGTTAAATGTAATGCCAGACGGATTTATAGTGTCGAACCATCCGTGGTTCGACTTGAAAAGAGAAGAAACCAATGGCGTCGTGGATAAGTATGCAGTATTGTATACTCATGAGAAAATAGATGAATAGTCTGTTATGTGTTTTGGAATGGCGGGTTCCGACCCGAAGCGGACAGCTGTGCTAAACGAAGCTCACTCTTGATAAGCGGGGTAACTTTATCACTCTGATCCACAATAGCTCTTCATGGGCGGACTATAAGGATACCAAATGGAAGGCCATGTTCCGTTAGATCGCGAATTTTCACCTATATACAAAAGTGAAAAAGAAGCGGAGAGTGGCGAATTCCTCATGGCCTGGGGGCATGCCAAACCGATAGCTTGGGACGGCATGGCAGAAAAATACCGCTGCATCATATTAGCGGAAGCGGGTGCGGGGAAGACGGAGGAGTTGCGGCAACGTGCCAATTCCCTCGCGGGCGAAGGAAAAGCAGCCTTCTTTCTCCGAATTGAAGATATCGAAACTGATTTCTATACCGCGTTTGAAATAGGCGAAGAAGCCCAGTTTCACGCATGGCTGCAGTCGACGGACGAGGCATGGTTTTTCCTGGATTCTGTCGATGAGGCTCGTCTGGAGCACCCGAGAGCCTTTGAGAAGGCAATTCGCCGCTTTGCCAGGGGGGTCGCAAATGGTGCGCACAGAGCGCATATATACATTTCAAGTCGTCCCTACGCATGGCGGCCAAAGGAAGACCAAAGACTGTTAGATGAACTTCTGTATCTCCCCGCTGCACAGACAGAAGAGGATGGGGAAGGTGATCGGCAAGCCACGCCGCAAAGCACCCTCACAGTTTACACTATGCGCCCTTTGGATGAAGGGCGGATTCGGCGTTTCTGCGTTGCTAGGGCGGCAGAGAATGTCGATGGCCTGATCAGGGAAATCGATCGTGCCGACCTTTGGAGTTTGGCGGAGCGTCCATTTGACCTTGAAGGCATATTGGCCAAATGGGCTGAGGATAACACTCTAGGCGGCCGTTTGGACTTGCTCCGCCACAACATCGATAAGCGCCTACGCGATGCGCACAGTACTTACAGGGCGCAACGTCAACCCCTGAATCTTGAACAAGCAAGAGAGGGCGCGCGTTGCTTGGCTGCGGCGGTCGTGCTGTCCGGACAGGCGGGCCTTAAAGTCCCGGATGCTACGCCGCTCAAACCTGGGGTTGACGCAGAAGCCGTCCTCGCTGATTGGAATCCCGAAGGTGTTCGGGCTCTACTTGAACGTGGAATTTTCAACGACATTATTTATGGGGCAGTACGGTTTCGCCATCGGGAGGTGCGCGAGTTGCTTGCTGCCGAGTGGTTCTCTTGCCTGTTGAGGTCGGGCAACAGTCGCCACTCAGTCGAAGCGCTCTTCTTCCGTGAGCAATATGGGCAAGAAATTGTTACTCCTCGACTTCGAGCAATATTGCCTTGGCTCATCCTGTTTGATGACGAGATTAGGCGCAAAGTGCTTCAGATTCACCCCGAAATTGCTGTCGAAGGTGGCGATCCATCATACCTACCATTGGCAGAAAGACAGAGGATATTGGCAGACATCGTCCAGCGCATCACTTCGGATCAGGATGATCGCTCCGCACGAGACAATAGTGCAATCGCGCGAATCGCCAATATCGACCTCTCGGACAACGCTCAGCAGCTGATAAACGCCTACACCGACAATGATGACGCCATCTTCTTTCTAGGCCGGCTGGTCTGGCAAGGAGAAATGGCAAGTTGCGTGGCCTCTTTGGTTCCCATTGCAGCAGATGGTTCTCGGGGAATTTATGCCCGAATAGCATCGGCACGCGCGGCGATGACTTGCGGGACCGCAGAGCAAAAAGAAAGGTTATGGCAACAGCTCATCAATGGCGATGACCCGATTCCCCGTGAACTGCTCGCAGAGCTGGTGGAAGAAGCTTCGCCTGCTAGTGAAGTTGTTGAAAAGCTGGTGATTGCACTTGGCAAGTTGTCACCCTATGAAAGGTACGAGACCAGCGGCCTTGCCGGTGCTCTACACAGCTTTGTGGAACGCTTAGCGATTGCTGAAGCGCATCAGGCTATCGCTCAATTGATAAGTGGTCTACATGCTTATCTGGAACAGCCGCCTTATGTCGAGAAGCGAGAGTGCCATGTCTCGAAGGAATGTGCATGGTTGATAGGACCAGCCGCACACGCAGTAGAAAAGCTGGTTGCCGCTCGAAGCGACGCCGCTTTAAGCGAAGCATCTCTCTCCATCATGCTAATGATTACTACCTTGCGTCATTGGCAAAACGAAGACATCAGGAAATACGAAACAAGGCTTCATGCGCTTGTACCCGCATGGCCGGATCTTAACGATTCCCTTTATTGGTTCAGCATTGAACAAGCTCGATTGGCGCAGGCGGAGCGTACAGGTGACTCCTTGACCGATGATTGGCCAGCTTCATGGATAGGCCCATTCTGGAAGTTCGATGGTGACAGTTTCCCGAGGCTACTCGAATATATTGGCTCCCGCGCCTTGCACGACGATAGATCGGTCGCGCTCAGTACAGCGTTTCGAGTTTATGCGCGAAATGATCGGCCGGAGAACATTCTTACCCAACTAGTAAGTCTCGTTGCCGAAGATAATGAATTGACAAATAAGTTGGGACTGCTGGTCAATCCGCCGGTATTGGAGAAGGTTCGGAGGTATGAGGAGGAACATGCAGAACACCTACAGAAGCGTAGTGAGAAGGAAGAGCGACAAAAGCAACAGCGAGCCGAGTGGATAGCGGAGTTACGTGCCAACCCAAGTCGGGTGCGCACCCCACCTGAAGTGGAGCCCGGTACGTTCATGAACAATCAATACTGGCTTATACGCGAGCTGCAGGATAGTGGCTTAGCTACAAGCCGCTCTGAGTACGCTAACTGGCGGGCGCTGACTTCAGATTTCGGTGAGAGCGTCGCGCAGGAGTATCGTGAAGCCGCAACAAATCATTGGCGTAGCTACGTGCCATCCCTAAGGTCCGAGGGAGCCCCAGGTAATAGCATCCCATACTCTCTAATTTTTGGATTGGCCGGATTGGAAATAGAAGCCACCGAGAATGCGGATTTCCCAGGCTATCTGGATGAAGCGCAAGCATGTCAAGCTATGCGCTATGTCACCTGGCAGCTTAACGGATTTCCGGCGTGGTTTGAGAGGATGCACCGGGCTTTCCCGGGCTTGGTCGAAGAGGCGGTGACCAACGAATTGGTCTGGGAGCTTGAGAACACCAGTCCAGACGAGCCCATGCATTACATTCTCCATGACCTGGTCTATCATGCGTCTTGGCTGCATACCCACATTGCTCCTGCGATACTCGAATGGGTCGAATCTCACCCTTTGCGTATCCACGCCAACCGGGACTACTGCATACACATATTGGTTAACGGCAGGACGGACGTAGCAAGGCTTGCAGAGGTGGCAAACCATCAGATCGCTCAAACAACAGAATCGAACAGTATTGCGTCGTGGTATGCGCTTCGAGTCGATTGCGAGCCAGAGAGTGGTATCCCGGAACTTGAACAGTGGCTCTCGGGTCTTGACGAGGATGTTGCAATAACCGCGGCGCAGGTGTTCGTTACGGCGCTTATCGGTGGGAGGGGGCTGAGAGAAAGAGGTGCTAGGTTCGGTCACTTTCAATCAGCAGTGCATCTGAAAGTACTCTATACCCTGGCACACCGCTATGTTCGGGTGTCGGATGACATCAATCGTGCTGGTGGGGGCGTGTATTCTCCAGGGCTGCGCGATGGTGCGCAGGATGCGCGAGATGGTTTGTTCAAACTCCTATCGAAAATACCGGGCAAAGCCACTTATACAGCCATAGAGCGACTGATCCACGAACACCCGGACCCGGATTTTCGTCCCTGGATGGCCAAACAGGCATACAAGCGAGCTGAAGAGGATGGCGACCTTGAGCCTTGGACCGCTGAGCAGGTCAACGCGTTTGATAAGTCTCAAACAATAACGCCGGCAACGCATCATCAGCTCTTCGACCTGGCTGTGCATCGCTTGCAGGACCTCAAGAACTGGCTGGAAAGGGGAAACGACAGTCCCTGGAGAACCTGGCAGCGTGTCGACGGCGAAACCGAGATGCGCACATTGATAGCTGGCTGGCTCAACCAGCACTGCCGCGATCAATATACGACTGCACAAGAGCCAGAACTCGCCAACAGCCAGCGCATGGATATCTGGTTGCAAAACACCAACGTGCACTCCCCAGTTCCTATCGAGCTAAAGCTGCTAGCCAAAAGATGGAGCGGACCAGATCTTTGTGAGCGGCTACGAAACCAATTGGCAGGTGATTACCTCAAAGAGGAAAGCGCGGGATGCGGCGTAATGCTATTGGTATGGCAAGGAAATATCGCCGCTAAACGATGGATGATTGGTGGGCACAGGGTTGAATTAAGCGAATTGGCCAGTGCCCTAAAAGGTTATTGGCAAGAGATTTCAGCCGATTTTCCAGGTGTGGACGCGATCGAAGTTATGGTAATAGACCTGACATTACGTAAACACGCCTCAGATTCATAAGTGGACTAGGCCTATAGGCTCGGAACAAGAACTAAATCGAAGCTCAAATCCCACGCTCGGCGAATTCTAGAACTTCTAGGACAGATTGATCGATTTGCCTATGGCTCAGGCTGCGAATGTCCACTTCTGTCTGCAAGCAGATGTAGAGAAAAACAGTGAGGTGTTCTAAAGCACATAACAAGGCCAAGCACAGCGACAGCTTTTCCGTTGCGGCTTCGCCTCCAATACAAAGCTGCGCGTGTTGGCAGCGTTATCTTAAATTATCCAAAAAGCACATCCGTGTACTTTTTTGAGTTGCAAGGGAGAAGCGTCTGGCACTACATTTAACAGCGTGTAGCCGGTTCGGGCGGAGTACCGCCCTCTCCCAAATTGCCTCCGCGAGTACCCGGCTATGCTTCGCTCCGCCCAAATTGGTTCCCGTTGGTCGCCACCTTCGTCTACCCGCGCACCGTTATATAAAATGCCCCACCTTGCCTGCCGAAAATATGATATACTCCATAGGTAGCAATCTAAAAATTCCACTAGCCAAGCGGCTATGTGGCCAAAAGTAAGAGGATACTGCGTGTATAATCAAAATCCTGAGCAAATTGCTAGAGATAAAATCGACAAAATGCTCATAGATGCCGGATGGCTTGTTCAA
>JAFGWW010000171.1 GCA_016936955.1 Planctomycetota bacterium
CAATTCCATTTCGTCGCGCGTCATCAGCGCACACGATCTTCTACTTTCGAGCAGTTTCCAATCCGTTTCATTCATGGTGCATTCATAACAGGGTCCGTTCGCCGGGTCGAACACTCTGGCGACGCCGTTGAGCACCTCAATAGCCCCGTCAATCCATGGCTTTTTCGCAAAGGCCGCACCAGCATTCATTGCGACCCTAGCTTCGCGATTATCCAAGCCGCCCAGAATTACGTCGGCCCAGAGGTAAACGCCAAGCCCCAGATCATGCACAATATTACCTACAAAAGGACTGGCCTTCATCTGCGGGTAGATGCCGCGACCGGATTCACAGGCAACCTCAGCCTTGAAGCGCCCTTCGTCAGTTTCCCGGTAAAGCACAGAGCGTGAAAGGTTTGAGTGCTCAATACGATCCATGTCGGCTACAAGCACATTACCTATTCCGACAAGAGCACAGTTTTTAATAAGCTCATTCCCCAGAGCTCCGGCCCCAATGATCAACACCCGCGCATCATAGAGTCGTTTCTGATCCCACCAGCTTATCAGCTCGAAGCGGCTGAATCGGTGGTCCTGATTCATCTGGTCCTGTGTTATTTCAAGCATAGATCGGCTACGCTTTTCATTACTTTGCTTCCGGCGGTAATCTCAGGCTGAATCCTGAGGATGTCGTTGCTCTCAACCCCGGCGTTACCGAAGGTCTCTTCGTCGAGAAGCTGGCGCCCCGTAGCCTTATGGTGAAATTTATAGCTCATCAACTGTCCGTCCGGACTGTGTCGGGGAAGATTCATTTTATCCACCAGCAGAACCATGATACGGTTTACCGGTTCATGTCTGGGTAGGCTGGCAGTGATTTTCTTATTACCAGTGGCGTCCCATATCTCAACGTTTATATTTTCATTAACCGCTGTCATAATAACTCCCTTTCATGTCCGGATAAAATATGCTATCAGGCATATGCCGCAAAGGATGCGCGCGGCTATGCTGCTGCGTGATCAAGCAGGCCTTGATACTGCCCCTCCATGATATACCACTTCCCGTTGCGCTGTATCATAAGTTTCTTGATATTCTGGGTCTCCCGCTTCTGCACTACGGTTATCAAGATCGCAACCGGCAGTAACGCAAAGGGAAGAATTGCCAGCATAACTGTCGGGAAACTTGTGTACTTCAATTCCAGATTCATCAGAACAGACCCGTCATCAAATTTCTGGTCGATCTTAATTTTCCCAAGGGCTACGCCGCGCTGCTGTCCAGAGGGGCCACCAAAAATGCTTTTCCAGTATTTCCTGTAACTTTTCACATCGGAGAACGAATAGGCGCCATCGTGCGCCTTGATCGTGGTAAACTGAACTGAGCGAATCTCGTCTGCACTCCTACCCAAAGGGGCAATGGCGGCATAAGCCTTGGCCGTACGGTTTGTCTTCAGGGCGTTAAACCACCGCTGACAAGCCTTTTCCGGCTTTGTGCTATTCATGATATTTGACGCGCCCCAGTCGCTTGACAATGTGGCTAAGAATGCGATCGTGAAAATAATGCCAAAAATGATTCCCAGAACCAACGCCCCCTCTCCCGCATCAGAGCTAATTATAGCTCCTATCAGTACGGAGAGGAGGGAGAGGCACATGCCTACAAGACAGAAGATGGTTGTGCCGGAAAGAAGGCCGCCTATAAGTTTGAGATCTTCCTCTTGCGCCTCATGGGATGCCAGGTGGTCGTCCAGGGCGACAAGGGCTTCTGCCTTATACATGGCAACATCTGTTGCATCAATATATTCCTCGAGCGATTCACCGCAATGCCGGCATTTGCGCGCTTTTTGTTTGATGATTTCAGCACAGAATGGACATTCCCGGCTATCCTCACCGGTCTCGGCATCTGGCAGTTGTTCCTGATGTTCGCCCAATGCACCGGAAAGAGGGGTCAATGCCTCATCCTCCTGACGCGTCACCGTCAATACAGACTGACATATCTGGCATTTGACGCGCTGCCCTTCCAGCTCATCCTTAACATTAAAAGTCTTTCCACACGCACAGCTTAAAGTGATTGGCATAATGCTCCTTTCTCACAGCTTACGTATATATCTTCCTGATCAGATTTCATGCCGACGGATTGTAATTGAAATTAAATGATACATTACAGGGAGAAATGATCAATCATAAAATGACAACAAATATACATAAAGTCAATTTGCATCCAAAATTGCCAAGAATATATTTATAGACAATTGATAAACAAAGAATCTATTAATGTTCTCGATTATGGTTTTATTGCTAACGCTCCAGATTACACGGCCAGAACATTTCTGATCTTCGGTATTGGTGAGTTTAGTCAGTAGAGTGCTTGCAGAGCGATATATATAAAACCATCCGATATGCGGGCATGCAAATAAAGGTTATATACAAAAAGGCACTTTTCCTTGGCGTAGTATAGCTATTCAAACTGCTACCATGAAAAGGAATGCGTAAAAATGTCGCGTCAAATCTGCAGGCATTGAGTGCACCGCTCGGAAGGCTGAAATTTGATGCGGTTAAAATATTGTCATGCCATGCCCGATGTCGAGACCCAAGCGAGCTAGTGTTGCTGGACACGGCACTGGCATTGGGTGTTGACGTCCGGAATGCCAATTAATAATGCATCTGGTAGGCGTTATCAGCTCAGCCACAGGCGATGTCATTGACCCAATCAATAAATTAATCATAAGCCGAGGCATACCGGAGCATATCCGCATCGTCAACTGGCCTAAGTGTACAACAGAAGCGGTCAGGTCACATGCCACAACACCTGTATCCCAAATTTTAATCGAAACGCGTTACTGAAGCGACTGGCGTACACCGTTGGCGATCAGTTCTCCGGTAACGCATTTGGGTAAGTCAGCAGTGGCCACTATGCGCCCATTGTGTCGCTCAACCGTGGTTGAGATAAGGCCTTGCGGATGAGGTATGCTGCCGCTGATCCTGGAGAGATCGCCTAGCCTTGGCTCAATAAGAACATGGGTGAAACCCATGGCACCAGGCCGTATGCCCAGAGCATGAACCAAGAGATGGTACTGTGGATGAGCGCTCCAGGCATGGCAATCCGAACGGCCGTTAATGTCTCCTTCGGGCGTGCTTTTGAACCCGTGATCCAGATAGGCCTTCCATTCGCGCAACTGATCCAGCATGGCCTTGCTTTCACCTACAGAATGTAAAGCATCGCAGACGTAATGCATGAAATACGGACCGGCTTTGCGCGGCCATGAACCTTTGAGAGCCGCAACGGCGGCGGACTGCTGTGGCGCAGTCAGGCGACGGGACAGAATGGCCAGTGCCTGGCTGTGTTGAGAATATTCGTGGTGAGAGAGGTCATCGGCAACCATCTGCGTCGTCTCGTCCCAGCAGGCATTAATGCAGGTGCCAGAGATCTCATCAGCTAGCCGTTTCGCCAAGGCTGCTTTTTCAGGCATGCCACACCATTCTTCTACAGCGGCAAGAGCATCCAAGGCAAGAACAAGCTGCCAGTTGATTATCGGGCTGATGCCTCCCGGGTGTGAGCCTGGTGGCTCTCCGGCGTCGAAGCCGCAGCTGTCCACATAGTTCCAACCTCGCTGGGACCGCACCAGCCCGTTCTCCGCACGGTCGACGAGAAACGTTTCCACGATCCACCAAGCGAAAGGCAGTTGTTTGCGGACAAAGGGGGCATTGCCTCGCCAAAGAGCGTGGTCGTAGACCATACATACCCACCAAAGAGCGAATGGCGGGATTACCTGCACCTTCCGGCTTGGATAGTTGCTGGCCGGGAAGGGGGAGGAACCGATGTTGCTGGTTCGGAAGATGTCGATAGCTTTCTGTGCCAAACGATCGTCGCGCCCCGTTACGTAGGATAGCAGAATCTGAACACGAGTGTCGCCAATGTATTGTAGCTGTTCGTAGAAGGGGCAATCCATATATGTCTCATGAGCGCATGCCTGTAGCGTTCGGAAACACAGGGGCACGATCGCCTGAAGCGTGGGATCGCCCGTCTCGATTGTGGATTCATTCGTAAGGGGGAAGCCGGTCTCGCTCAACC
Source organism: Planctomycetota bacterium (assembly GCA_016936955.1). Taxonomy (GTDB): domain Bacteria; phylum Planctomycetota; class SZUA-567; order SZUA-567; family SZUA-567; genus JAFGWW01. The sequence goes on from JAFGWW010000171.1 coordinate 4,036, forward strand.
GAAAACCGCTAATCGTCAAAGGCTCGCTTGCAGTCTTGATATTCAGGCACACCCAGCAACCGGCCTGCCACCAGAGTG
>JAFGWW010000172.1 GCA_016936955.1 Planctomycetota bacterium
CAAGAGGCCGGAGAAAACCGCATGCTTGACCATGTCGCCTGAGACGCGTGTGTCGCGCCCTACCACCACCGTACCCGAGTCGACGTAAGTTCCGAAAGACTGCCCCAGACGCACAAGGAGTTCTGGGGTCAGATTATCGCCGACCACGCCGCGAACCCCGGAGATGCCAATCATTAAACGTCCCATTTACCGCTCCTGTGATGTCGATGAAAAAATGAATAAAAATAGATTCCATAGTATCGGAGATGGGGCTGGAATCTGCAAGCATTTTTAGGGCGCGCCCCCTTGATTTAACCGCCATAATCAGACAAATCGCCCCTAACCTGATTATAAATCCCTCACGCAAAGCCAGATATGAAATCACTTATGGATACAAAGCCCCAAACATTTTTCCCAACTATTTGCTAGAGCGGCTTTATGAGATAATATTAATTAAAGAAGGGTCGGGCAGGCAAAAAACCACATGAAGGCAGCTTCGTCATACGCGGGGGGCGTGGGGAAGCCTGGGAGGATATGCCATGGGCGCAAGGCATTTCACAACCGGCGCAAGCGCATTTCGCAATATCCATGCAAAAGACCATATCTGTCTCTTCTACAACAGCGAGAAGGAGCGCTGGAGTTTTCTCTCCCCACTGCTGCGACAAATGGAAGGCTCGCGGACCAAGTTCATATACCTCACCACAAACGCATCAGTGCAGACGGTAGCACGCAGACTTTACAGCCGGGGCATACCGTATAATCACGAAAATCTCGGCAGCTATATCCGCATTCTTAATATCTCGCCCGACACCGAAGACTTCGATTACAAAATGATCGTAACCGCTCTCGAAGGCGAGTCGGCCATCGCCCTCTCGCAAGGCTACAGCATGGTCTGCAGCGTTATCGATATGGAATGGGCGGCAGAGCAGAAACTGGATCAGTCGGAGATCGGTGCTTTCGAGGAGAACATCAACGAGTTTGTCGATATAAACAACAGCGTGGTCGTCTGCCAGTATGACAGGCGGGTCTTCGAACCTGAAGTGCTGGCATCGGTTCTAAAATACCACCGCCTGGTCGCCGAGGGCGGGGAAATTTACGATAATTTCTTCTGCGAAACTATAAGCAGCCCCGTCGGGGAGGGAGAGAGCAATGATCCGCTGCAGCACCTTATTGACCGTCTCGCGGCGCGCAAGCATCTCGAAAACGCGCTGGAAGAGTCGGCGTCCATGAACGAGATAGTGATGGAGGCCCTGCCCTGCATCGCAATGATGCTCCTGCCGGAAGGGGATGTCATAAGCTGCAACCGCTACGCCTACGAGCACGGCATCAAGCCCGGAATGAAATTTTATGAAGCATGGAAAGGGCGTAATGTTGAGTGGCAGATCGAGGGCATAACCCGCGCCATGGAACAGGGGATTGAGGTGCGCGATGAATTCGTGGAGGACGATAGCGCATGGGAGATGTCGTGGGTACCGATCCCGCCCGACCTCTGCCTCTGCTGCTGCTTCGATATTACGGAGAAGAAAAAGGTGCTCTCGGCGCTCCGCAAGTCGGAGCAGAATTTCCGCTGCCTCGTGGAGTGTGCCAGCGACGGCATCTGCATCGCCCAGGACGGGACTATTAAATACGTAAACTGGTCCCTCTCGCAGATGCTCGATTATTCTCCGAACAGCATCATCGGCCAGTCCTTCCCCTTCGCCGTACCTGAAGACGAGGCAAACCTTCTGGTCGACGAGTACGAACGTTGCCTCACCGGAACCGAGTGCGGCCACACCTTCGAGACGATAATGATCCGGAGCAGCGGCGAACGCCTCACCGTCGAAGCGAGCGGTGGGCCGACCATATACGAAGGGCGCCCGGCCGAGCTGCTGCTGGTAAGGGACATAACCGTGCGCAAGCGGGCCGAGAAAAAACTTGTCCATGAGGCGACCCACGATCTTCTTACCGGTGTCCTCAACCGCAAGTGCCTGCTCGAATCCTTCGACCTCCTCTTCACCGAAGCACGGAGGCGCAACGACTACTTCACCTTCTGCATCTGCGACATCGATGACTTCAAGCAGATCAACGAGGAGCACGGCCACCTCGCAGGCGACAGGGCGATCGCCATTTTTGCCGAGATACTAGCGGGCGAACTGCGTGAAGCAGATATCGTAGGGCGTTACGGCGGTGACGAATTCGGTATCATTTTCCAGAACGCAAACCCGGGCGATGTAATACAGGCTCTGAGTCGAATAAGAGAACGCTGCTCTGAAACCGCATACATGGAGAAAGACGGTAAGGCATTCACCCTCAGCGCAACCTTTGGGCTTGCGATTCCGGAAAGCAAGGAGAAAAGCTATACCGACACCATCCGCAACGCTGATGATGCTCTTAGGTTCGGCAAGAGAAGCGGCAAGGATCTTGTCGTCTTCAACAATGGCGAAGAGATGATCTTCATGTCGGGTACGCCCGAACGGATTCCAAAACAATAACCGATTCGCAAAAAACTCCGCACACCTGCCGTCAATGACGAGACAAAGTTTCAATTGGCATTGTTGATTAATTTTTAAGTCAAAGCGCAAACTCAGTGTTGCATTGAATGTAATTTTATGCTATAGATAAAGTCAGCTCGGGACGCGAGACGACAAGTAATTTATTGTCGAGAACGATTCAGGGGAAATGGAAAAGGCTAGGGGCGAGTCATTCACTGACTCGCCCCTTTCGTTTCGAATAATCGATTGTCTTCATTAAATTGCGCCCACACCTGCAAGCAAACCACATCAGTTAAGCATCAACGTTTTCCTGCTCGTCCTGTCCAGTCGCACCACCAGCTTCCTGCTCTGTTTTCATTCGCAATCTATCCTGCTCAACGAGGTCGTCGTATTTAATAAGCGTCTTTATGCGGGCGATCATATCCTTCAGATCATAGGGTTTTTTAACAAAATCTGTCGCCCCGCACATTACCGCGCCGGTAACTATATCCTTGGTAACCACCCCGGATACCATAAGAACGGGAACCTCCTGCGCGCCGGGAAGGGCCCTTATCCTGCTGATCACTGTGGTGGCGCTCGCGCCTTCGATGCTGGTATCAACGATAATGAGAAGAGGCAACTCGTGCTTGAGGTCTTTCATAAGAATGCTGCTGTGGGCGATGATAACCGGCTCCAGGCGGATCGTCCTGAGTTGCGTCGCGATTAGAGTGGATGATCGTTTGTCATGATCGGCTACAACGATTTTCCCAAGAGGTTTTATCTCCATCTTCCTGGGAACATAGGCGACGGTACTTTTCTTCTTCTCCCTGATCTCACTGTCGCGCACGCTGCCCGGAAGAGGAAGCCTGCGTTCCTGGAATTCACCGATCACGGTTTTAAGCCGATCAATATCCATTGGCTTGGTGCAGCCGTAGAGTCTTTTATATTCTTCACGCAACTCCGACTCGCCAAGTTGCTTCACTGGCTTCAAAGCCATATCCCTCTCCTGTCGCGCTCCACACCCCAACCTGTCGCCGGGAAATGTAAATCAAAATGAAGTTGACTAAATGATAGTGCCTGCCATTTTTTTTTGCAACCCGTTGCCGCAGAAACAAAAAAGGGTGCGGAAAAATAAATCCCGCACCCTGCGAACAAAATTTCGGTTCATTACTTATCACCGGGAGGCGCTCATACCCCGGGGATGTGGCCCTCGTTGTCATCCGACTTCATGTACTTGGCGATGTCGGCGGCGGAGGCTTCCTTGCTCTCGCTGTCAGCGGCCTGCGCGGCGGCCTTGATAGCCTGCTCGGCGGACTCGGCGCCCTGGGTGGCGCGGAGGCTCAGGCCGATCTTGCGGTCGACGGTGTCGACGTTGATGACCATGACGGTGAGCTTGTCGCCGACCTTGACGATCTCTTCCGGCTTCTCGACCTTGTGGTCAGCCATCTCGGAGATGTGGAGAAGGCCTTCGAGACCTTCCTCGATCTCGATGAACGCGCCAAAGTTGGTGAGCTTGGTCACCACACCCTCGACTATGTCGGAGGTCTTGAAGCGGCCGGGGATGTCGGTCTGCCACGGATCGTCCTCAAGCTGCTTGAGGCCGAGGGCGACGCGCTTGCGCTCCTGGTCGACGGAGAGGACGACAGCCTTGACGTGGTCGCCCTTGTTGAGGAGGGCCGAAGGATGGCTTACCTTCTTGGTCCAGCTCATGTCGTTGACGTGGAGGAGGCCGTCGATGCCCTCTTTGAGTTCGATGAAAGCGCCGTAGTTGGTCATATTGCGGACGGTGCCCTCAACCATGGTGCCGGCAGGGTAACGCTCGGCGACTTGTTCCCAGGGGTTCTCCTCGCACTGCTTCATACCGAGGGAGAGCTCCTGCTTGTCCTTGTTGATATCGAGAACGATAACCTCGACCTCGTCGCCGATGTTGACCATCTCGGAGGGGTGGTTGATCTGCTTGGTCCAGCTCATCTCGCTGATGTGGACAAGACCTTCAATGCCGTCCTCGAGCTTGACGAAGCAACCGTAGGGCATGATGTTGACCACGGGACCGCTGTGGCGGGTGCCGACGGGATACTTGGCTTCGATACCTTCCCAGGGATTGTTGGTGACCTGCTTGAGACCGAGACTGATGCGCTCGCGGTCGAGATCGAAGTCGAGAATCTTGACGTCGATTTCCTGGTCGATCCTGACAACCTCTGAAGGATGGGAGATGCGGCCCCAGCTCATGTCGGTAATGTGGAGGAGGCCGTCGATGCCGCCGAGGTCGACGAAAGCGCCGAAGTCGGTGATATTCTTGACCACACCCTTGCGGACCTCGCCCTTAACGAGGGTGCCGAGAACTTCACTCTTTTTCTTCTCGCGGGCTTCCTCAAGAAGCTTACGGCGGGAGAGGACGATGTTGCGACGGTCGCGGTCGATCTTGATGATCTTGCACTCGAGATCCTTGCCGATGTATTCGCCAACATCGCTGCTGCGGCGGATGTCGACCTGGCTGGCGGGAAGGAAGACCGGCACGCCGATGTCGACGAGAAGACCGCCCTTGATCTTGCGGAGGGCGCGGCCCTTGACGACGTCGCCGACGTCGTGCTCCGACATGATGCGTTCCCAGCCACGGATGCGATCGGCCTTGCGCTTGCTGAGAAGAATCTCGCCCGCGTCGTCGTCGATCTCTTCAATATAAACTTCAACCTTGTCGCCGGGCTTGGGCAGCTCGCCTTCGCTGAACTCAACGACCGGCACATAGCCTTCGGCTTTGTAATTGATATCAATAACCGCTTCGTCATCCGTCACACGGGTGACTTTACCAATAATGATAGCTCCAACCTCAAGATCGGCTACCGCTTCGGTAACCATGCTGCTGTAAGCTTCCTGCTGGGCGTCGATACCGCTAACACCCATCGCTTCGGCGAGTTCTTTCTCAAGAACGTCGTCCGCAATAACACCGTTTACAAGTCCATATCTACCTGGCCTAACCATGAATTTCTCCCTGCATCGCCCCGCCCCGTGCGGAGCCGACGCCCATAAAATGCGGGCACAATCGCCCTGGTCCGGCCGCCCATACAACAGGACGACCCAAAATAACAACAATTGCCTCCCCCAAAAAGGGAGGTCGGAAGGTAAAAATATAACCTTAATTGAAGGATATGCAAGGATTTTCGCCACATTAATCGTATGGAACGCCCATGGCTGGCAACCGTAAAATCGGCCTGCTGGAGCCCATTTTTACAGGGTGACAGCAGCATTTATACCTCGATTCGCGTTTTTTTTTGACATTCTGCCCGCCTTTTGCCTAAAATACCCCGAGGCAGTGGCAGCAGAATACAGATTCAGCAAATTGACGCGTATCCATATTGCATAGGATATTATCATGAAAGCAGATCTTTCGGCATTCATTAGTGCTTTCGCACGGCAAATCATCCCCCTTATCCTTTTCACCACCCTCTCATTCTACGCCCCCCGCGCCTCGGCCGGTGAGGAACCCAAGAATGAGGGCGAGGCAAAGAAAGCGGAAGAAGGCAAGGAGGCCCCCGCAAAGGAAGAAGGGAAGGATAAGGAGAAGGCGGCAGGCGAGGCCAAGGACGGTAAAAAAGATGAACAGAAGGGGGAAAGCGACCCCAAGCCGGAGTTCCCGGAATTAACGGACAAGCTCCTCCGCGAAACTGGGCCCCTTCCCGGCGAGACAAGGGTTCCCGTTCCAGACAAGTCCGACGTTAAAAAAGCGGTCAAGGAACTCCGCAAGGAGATGAAGGAAGATTATGACAAAAAGCGGCCTGACGACTTGCTTCTTCTCGGGCGCAAGCTGATCGATAAGGCCTTCGAGACCAGCGACCCGGTAGCGCGCTACGCATGCTTCGAAGAAGCGGTTGATATCGCACTTGACCTGCGTGATACGCGGACAGTCATGGAAGCCGCGGAAGGCATTGCGGAATATTACGAGGTGGACCGTTTCGAGATCTGGAAGGAATACCTGAAAAATCTAACCAAGAAAGTGGCGCGCCCGGAAGAGATAACCCCCGTTGTGCTTGCCTACTTCTCCCTTGCCAAAGACGCCTATCGGGCCGGGAAGACGGATGCTTCCGAAGACTTCTGCAAAGACGGGGAAAAGCTCGCAAAGAAAAGCAGGAACGACGTGCTGGAGGATCAACTCAAAGATTACGGCAAGGGAGTAGGGGAAACCAAAAAGCTGCACTCGGAGTTTGAGAAAGCAAAGAAGAAGTGGCTGGACAATAATAACGACCAGAAGGCCTGCACCTCCCTCGGATGGTATCTCGGAGTAATCGAAAACAACTGGGAGAAGGCGACTCCCCTGCTGCAGAAGAGCAAAGACAAAAAGCTGCGCGAACTCGCGGATGCCGAAGCAAAAAATCCAGAGGACGCCGATGCCATATACGATCTTGGCATGGCCTACCTTGCCCTCTCCGAAAAGGAGCGCGGCCCCGTAGCGCAAAGCCTCGAAGACCGCGCCATGTACTGGTTCAACAAAGGCGCCAAAAAGTTCAGCCTGATTCAGACAAGCAAAGTCGGCCCCATGCTAGTGACCTATAACAAGCGCAGCACCATGGCCCCCGGCCTTATCACCACCTGGAGTTCTAGAGAGGATGGCTCAATCTGCGACATCACCTACGACCCCATCGACATCAAATGGGGAAAGGGCAGCCCCCGCCTCGGCATAAAAGCCAAGGACTTCTTTAGCGTAAAGCTGGAGGGCTTTCTCTTTATCGCCACTAAGGATGTATATTACTTCAAGCTCAGCAGCGACGACAATTCAAAGCTATACATAGACAACAAACTCGTCGCCGAATACGTAATAAACGAAAAAACCGCAGGGAAGAAGAAGGAAGACCTCAAGGACGGCCAATGCATGGTCACGCTTGAGCCGGGTTACCACGCAATCAAGGTCGATTTATGGGAGAATGAAGGTTCGGCGGATGTCAAACTCGAATGGCATTACGGCAAGAACAACCGCGCCGTAATTCCGGCCGACCTCTTCTACCACGACAGAAAAGCCGCAATCGATGCCGAAGCCGCACGCGATACCATCGCCGACAAGCAGCAGGCAGAGCTCGCAAAACGCCGCAAGGAAGAGCTGAAACGCCGGGACGACCTGACCTTCGAATGGAAGGAACGTCAAGACGAAAAGAAGCGCGAGGCCGAAAAGAAGAAAACTGAGGAAAAGAAAAAGGCCGAGGAAGCAAAGAAGAAAGCCGAAGCGGAGAAGAAAAAGAAAGAGGCGGAAGCAAAAAAAAGCGAAGCTAAACCCGACGAGCAGAAAAAAGAAGCTAAAGCGGACGAGACAAAGAAGACAGAAAACAAATAATAAAAGCCCGGGTAAAGATGCCCGGGCTTTTCTACATTTATATTCATGGCTACGGCTATTCGGCCATAGCCTCCTCGTATACACCACCAACATTGCTGCCGGCTAGCTTGTCGTACAGTTCAAGAAAATCCGCACACCCTTCCCGCGGCCTGCCGCGAAGTTCAATATCCTTGCCGTATCCCATGGAGATGATGGAGGCAAGGAGAATCATATTTGCAGAATCCTTGGAATCCACCTGCACGCTTTGGTTAAGGGAGATCTCCTTCCCGCCCACAAGCAGGAACTTGATCTTCATCGACTGGCTATCCTCGGCGTCGATCTCAAGCAGGACGGCATCGATATCAGCCCCGTCATAAACTTTCTTGAAAAGCCCGAGCCAGGAATCAACCCTGATGGTCGAAGCCACCACATCGAGAACCACCCCGCACACGCCGAGCATATACCACAAGCCTGCGCCACCGATAGCCATCATGAAAAACATGAGCTTGACCCCTCCGCGCGAAGTGCGGTGGTAGCTCTCCCCGAAAATCATATAGCCTATAAATATGGCACCCCCAATCAAGGCAAGCCCGCCGATGCCGGCAAGAATACGCAACAGCCTGCTACCGCTAAGAGAGATGGTGCTTTCCGCTCCATTGAGGCTCAATCCTCCGATCTTCATCGTGGGAGGAGGAGCGGGAAAATTAATTGCAGCCACGGTTTCGCATGGAATTCGCTTCGGGTTATGCATGCAGATTCCCCTTACTTTTTCTGGAGTAAAAATCTGGGCGCCCTGCCCTGCATGAAATATATCCCTGCGCAGTCGACGGCTCAAGGGAAAAGATCGTGTTGAAGCCAATAAAAAAAGGCGGGGCTAACCCGCCTTTTATGGATCGCATTTTCAATCAGTCAGAATCAGATCGCCGGTGCTGCCGGGAAGTCGACCTCGGTCTGGACGAGTGCGTTGATCGAGTTGGTGAAGATATTACAGATGACGACGGCAAGGACCTCGAGGATCTCCGCGTCGTTAAATCCAGCATTGCGCGCGGCGGCGAGTTCAGCGTCGCTCAGCTTACCGCGCTTATCGCAAAGCAGTGCAGCAAGGTCGAGGGCAGCCTTGATCTTCGGATCATCTGAATCGCCCTTGCGCCACGCAATCGTCTCCGCTTCGCTTGCACCCGCCATCTTAGCCTTGCCCGTATGGGCCGCCATGCAGTACTGGCAGGTGTTAAGCTGCCCGATGCGGAGGGCGACGGCTTCATGGACCTTACCCGCCAAAGAGCCTTCGTCAAGAGCGCCGAAAATTCCCATAAGCGCCTTGAGCGTTGCGGGTGAATTGGCGATCGTCGCGAATATATTCGGCACCTTGCCGAATGCCTTGTTGATATTCTCAAGCACCGGCTTCGACGCATCCGGCGCCGAGTCGATGCTTACTGTCGGTATTCTTTGCATGATGTTCTCCTTTTACAGTTTTCAATACACCTGTCCCAGAGGGCAGAGTGCAGTATATCATAAAGCAACCGGAACGCCTAGCCCAGAATAGCTTTCAAATCCTCCTCGGGGGTGGTTACCGGTTTCAGTCCGAAATTATCTACCAACACCTGCAGCACCGCCGGGGTAACAAAGGCCGGAAGGGTCGGGCCGAGGCGCATGTTCTTGATGCCGAGATGAAGCAGGGTCAGCAGAATGCATACCGCCTTCTGCTCGTACCAGCTCAGAACCAGACTCAGGGGCAGATCGTTTACACCGCACTCGAAAGCCCCGGCCAGGGCGACCGCAATCTGGATAGCACTGTAGGCGTCGTTGCACTGGCCGCAGTCCAGAAGACGCGGGATGCCGCCTATGTCTCCGAAGGAGAGCTTGTTGAAGCGGTACTTGCCGCAGGCGAGAGTAAGGATAACGCAATCGTCCGGGATTTGCTGGGCAAGGTCGGTGTAGTAATTACGCCCCGGCTTGGCGCCATCGCAACCGCCGATGAGGAAGAAATGGCGTATCTGCCCCGCCTTGACCGCGTCGATAACCTTGTCGGCAACACCAAGCACGGCGTTGCGGGCAAAGCCGATCATAATGGTCTTTTCCTCCGCGTCCTGGGCAAAACCGGGAGCGGCGAGAGCGGCATCGATCACTGGGGTGAAATCCTTGTTCGCGTCAATATGCGTAACGTCAGGCCACGCCACAAGGCCGGTGGTGAAGATGCGATTCTTATAACTGTCTTTGGGCTTCTGGATGCAGTTAGTGGTCATCAGGATCGCGCCCGGAAATGCGTCAAACTCGGCCTGCTGGTCCTGCCACGCGCCGCCGTAGTTGCCGGCGAGGTGCGGGTGCTTGTTCAGGCCCGGGTAGCCGTGCGCGGGCAGCATCTCGCCGTGGGTATAGACCTGGATGCCCGTGCCGG